>NZ_JBHUWW010000066.1:0-46448 GCF_042669755.1 Kitasatospora sp. NPDC057223
ACCCACGGGTGCGCGGGGGTCCTCGCGGACACCCTGGTCGCCCTGCCGGCCGGCGTCGGCCGGCTCGAACTCCCGGTCGCGGGCCGGCTGCCGGTCGGCGGCCGGGGCGGGGGCCGGGTCGGGCTCGCCCTCGACGGACACGTGCGGCAGCAGCCGGTCGAGCCAGCGCGGCAGCCACCAGTTGGCCTTGCCGAAGCGGTGCATCAGCGCCGGGACGAGGACCATCCGCAGCACCAGCACGTCGAGCAGGACGGCCAGGGCCAGCCCGAGCCCGAACTCGGCGATCATGCGCTGGCCGGCGAAGATGAAGGCGGCGAACACGCAGGCCATGATGACGGCCGCGGCCGTGATGACCTGGCCGGTCTCGGCGTGGCCGACCCGGACGGCCCGGCGGTTGTCCCGGGTGTGCGTCCACTCCTCGTGCATCCGGCTGATCAGGAAGACCTGGTAGTCCATCGAGAGGCCGAACAGGATCGCGATGATCATGACCGGGGCGAAGGCCTCCACCGGCCCGGCCGCGCCGACCCCCAGCGCCTCGGAACCCCAGCCCCACTGGAACACCGCGACGATCGCACCGAACGCCGCACCCATCGTGAGCAGGTTCATCGCGACGCCGATCAGCGGCACCAGCAGGCTGCGGAAGGCCACCATCATCAACAGGCAGCCCAGGCCGACGATGATCCCGATGAACAGCGGCAGCTTGGAGATCAGGACGTCCGCGAAGTCCGCCGCCGTCGCGGTGGCGCCGCCGACGTACACCTGCAGCCCGGTGCCCGCCTCGGCCTGCGGGACGACGTGCTCGCGCAGCTCGGTGATCAGGTCGGAGGTCTGGACGGACTGCGGGGAGGTGGTGGGCACGACCCGGACGGTCCCGACCTCCTGGCCGGGCTGCATCGGCGCCGCTGCCACCTGGGCGACGCCGTCCAGGCCCTTCAGCTCGGTGACGAGCTTGTCCAGCGCCGCCTTGTCCTGCGCGGTGGACGCCTCGGCGACCAGCAGCAGCGGGCCGTTGGAGCCGGGGCCGAAGCCGCCGGCCATCAGGTCGTACGCCTGCCGGGAAGTGGTGGACTTCGGGTTGTTGCCCGCGTCGGAGCTGCCCAGGCGCAGCGAGAGCACCGGCAGCGAGACGGCGACCATCAGCAGCAGCGCGACGAGCGCCTTGCCGGTCGGCCGGGCCTGCACCTTCGCGGCCCAGCGGGCCCAGAAACCGGAGGCGTGCACCTCGGACGGGCCGTGCTCGGCGAGCTGCCTGCGCTGGGCCCGGCTGAGCACCTTCAGCTTGAGCATGCCGAGCATCGCGGGCAGCAGGGTGATCGCGGCCAGCACGGTGAGGGTCACCGTGAGCGCTGCGGAGATCGCCATCCCGTTGAGGAAGCCGATGCCGAGGATCAGCATGCCGAGCAGGGCGATCACCACGGTCAGGCCGGCGAACAGCACGGCGCGGCCGGAGGTGTTCAGCGCCTTGGCCACCGAGTCCTGCACGCTCAGGCCCGCCATCAGGCCCTTGCGGTGGCGGTTCACGATGAACAGCGCGTAGTCGATGCCGACGCCGAGGCCGACCAGGACGCCGAGGGTGGGCGCGACCGAGGCGATCGACATGCCGTGGCTGAGCAGGCCGGTGCCGACCACGCCGGTGCCGACGCCGGCCACGGCGGTGAGGATCGGCAGCGCGGCCGCCCAGATCGAGCGGAACACCAGCGTCATCACGATCAGCGCGGCGACGATGCCGATGATCTCGCTGGTCCCGCCCATCTCGCTCTCGGTGTTCTGGATCGCCTGCCCGCCCAGCTGGACGTCCAGGCCGTCGGTGCCGGCCTGCTTCGCCAGCTCGACCACGTGCTCGACGTCGGCCTTGGGGATGTCGTGGGCGTTGCCGGTGAACGTCACCTGCGCGTACGCGGTGGCGCCGTCCTGGCTGACCTGGAGCGCGCCCTGCGGGGAGTAGGGGCTGACCACCGAGGCGACGGACGGGCTGGTGGAGATCTCCTCCAGGGCCCGGCTCATCCGGTCCTTGGTCGCGGCGTCGTTCACCGAGCCGCCGGTGGTGTGCCAGACGACCGTGTCGGTGTCGCCGGCGGCGGCCGGCATGCCGGCCTTCAGCAGGTCCATCGCCTTGCTGGACTCGGTGGCCGGCATCGACATGCTGTCGCT
Source organism: Kitasatospora sp. NPDC057223 (assembly GCF_042669755.1). Lineage (NCBI taxonomy): Bacteria > Bacillati > Actinomycetota > Actinomycetes > Kitasatosporales > Streptomycetaceae > Kitasatospora > Kitasatospora sp. NPDC057223. The sequence goes on from NZ_JBHUWW010000066.1 coordinate 2,152, forward strand.
GTACTTGGTGCCGATGGCGCCGGACACCGCGCCGAGGCCCACCAGCAGGCCCACCCAGAGCAGGACGGTGACGAGCCGGTGCCGATGGCACCAGCGGGCAAGGACGGACATTCGCTCTCCAGGGGGTCGGGCGTGTCTCGGCGCCTCGGGTACGTCGGGGGCGGACGGCAGTGTCCGACGCCCCGGCCCGCAGGGGCCGCGGGCCTTCTCCCCGGTCTGTCCAACCCTGCCGTCCGGGGCGCGCGTTGTCGTCACCCGTCCGCAGACACCCGGCATACCGCGACCGCGGTACCCGGCCGCCCCCGGGTACCGCGGTCGCGGGTGCCCTGCCCCTAGGGGTCAGGCCTCCCCGCCCAGCCGGACCACGTACTTGCCCGCGCCCCGGCCGGCGGCCAGCAGGTCGTGGACGGCGGGCACCCCGGCCGGCGAGGCGACCTCGGTGACGGGCAGCGCGAGCCGGCCCTCGGCCAGCAGGGCGAGGGTGCGGCGCAGCGCGGCCGCCACCCGGTGCGGCGCCGCCGCGACCAGCCCGCGGTGGCTGAAGCCGCTGATGGTGAGGTTGCCGCCGAGCAGCCGCCCGGCGGGCGGCAGCGGTGCGGGGGCGGCGCCGCCCGCGTTGCCGAACAGCACGATCCGGCCGCCGGGCGCCGTGACGGCGAGGTCCAGGTCGAGGGCGGCGGTGCCCAGCGGGTCGAGGACGAGGTCCACACCCCGGCCGCCGTTGGCCGCCAGGACGGCTGCGGCGAGCGCGTCGTCCCGGCCGTCCCGGGCGAGGGCGGCGTGGTAGCCGCCCCGCTCGGCGGCGGCCACCTTGTCCGGGCGCCCGACGGTGCCGATCAGCCGCCCGCCCCCGAGCAGCGGGACGAGCCGGGCCAGGGCCGCGCCGATGCCGCCCGAGGCGGAGTGCACGAGCACGGTCTCACCGGCTGCGAAGCGGCCGACGTCGGCGAGCAGCAGCAGGGCGGTGGCGAGGCCGGTGGGCGCGGCGGCGGCGGCCGGGAGCGGCACGCCGTCCGGTACGAGGGCGGTGACCTCGGCCCGGGCCAGCGCGACCTCGGCGATGCCGCCGCCGGGCGTGACGGCGGCGACCCGCTGCCCGACGGCCAGGCCCTCGACGCCCGGGCCGACCTCCCGGACGGTGCCGGCCACCTCGATGCCGGGGACGTACGGCCAGGCGGAGGCGTATCCGGCGTCGCCGCGCCGGGCCATCACGTCGGCGAAGTTCAGGCCCGCGTGGGCGACGTCGACCGAGATCTCGCCCGGTCCGGGCCGGGGCGTGGCCACCTCCCGGACCTCGGAGTTCTCGGCTCCCCCCGGAGCTGTCATCACCAAAGCGCGCATCACTGGGCTCCCCGCACTAGTTCGATGTTCGACGTACGACGTAATTCATAGCACATGTTGTACGATGACTGTCGAAATACCTCCGGCCCGCCCGACCAGGAGCACCGATGCCCCGCTCGCACCAGCGCCGCACCCCGCTGACCCACCCCGACGCCGCCGACGTCGACCTCTTCGACGTGCTCCACGCACTCTCCGACCCGACCCGGATGACCATCGTGCAGACCCTGCACGGCGACCCCGAGCGGGCCTGCGGCACCTTCCCGGTGGACGTCGCGCCGTCCACCCTCAGCCACCACTTCCGGGTCCTGCGCGACGCCGGGGTGATCCACCAGCGCGAGGACGGCAACCGGCGGCTGACCAGCCTGCGCCTGGACGACCTCGACGGGCGGTTCCCCGGCCTGCTCGGCACCGTCCTCGCCGCCGCCGGGCCGCCCGCCACGCCCTGACCGCGCGCCGCCGCAGGGCCTGCGGCAGCCCGCTGCGGGAGACTGGTGACCATGGACATCACGCTTCGGCTCGCCCAGCAGCCGGAGGCCGACGCACTGCTCGGCCGCAGCCCGCTGGCCGCCCTCACGGGGATGCTGCTCGACCAGCAGGTACCGATGGAGTGGGCGTTCACCGCGCCCTGGACGATCGCGCAGCGCCTGGGCAGGGACGACCTGGACGCGCGGGAGATCGCCGCCCACGACCCCGAGGACTTCGCCGCACTGCTCGCGCAGAAGCCCGCCGTGCACCGCTACCCGGGCTCGATGGCCAAGCGGCTGCAACAGCTCTGCCAGTACCTGGTCGGGCACTACGACGGGGACGCCGCCGCGGTCTGGCAGGGCGTGGAGAGCGGCGGGGAGCTCCTCACCCGGCTGAACGACCTCCCGGGCTTCGGCCGGCAGAAGGCGCAGATCTTCCTCGCCCTGCTCGGCAAGCAGTTCGGGGTGGCCCCGGACGGCTGGCGGGAGGCGGCCGGCCCGTACGGCGAGGCCGGGTGCCACCGCTCGGTCGCCGACATCACCGGGCCGCAGTCGCTGGCCGAGGTCCGGGCCTTCAAGCAGGAGGCGAAGCGCGCGGCCAAGAAGACCTGACCCGACCTGCACCTACCCGACCTGCACCTACCCGTCGCACTGACGCGTCCATGCAATCTCCGCAGAAGTCTCACAGGAACGCCTGTCCCCCGGACGGACGGGCTGCCTAGGCTCACGCGTACAGACCCGAGCTTGTGCGGGCCCCGGTGCCGGCGGCGGCCTCCTGCCGCGCCGCACGGACGGAAAGATCTCGTGGACTACTGCGCATCATGCCGACGGCATCTCAACGGCGCCCTGTCCTGCCCCGGCTGCGGACGGGCCGCGAACGCGGCCGCCGCTCCCCCGGCCGGCCGGTGGCAGAACCCGGACGACGCCGCACCGACCGAAGCACTCCCCGCCGTACCCGAGGCCGGGCCGGTACCCGCACCCCCGCCGCCCGCCCGGGCGGCCCGGCGCGCGGCCGGCCGGCGCCGCCCGCAGCGCCGCCGGGGCCTGCTCGTGACGGCCGCCGCGGCCCTGGTGCTCGCCGGGCTGGGCGCGACCGCCCTCGCGACCGGCGACACCGGCGGTGCCCCGCCGCCGCCCGCCACCGCGGCCACCGCCGGGCCGTCCGCCCCGGTCGGCACCGCCGATGCCGTCGCCCCCGCACCCGGCGCGCCCAGCAGCCGGGCCGCGACGGCGACCGCCCGGCCGAGCGGCACGGCCACCCCGGCCCGCCCGAGCCCCAGCACGTCCGCCTCCGTCTCCGCGGCGCCCGGCGCGTCCGCGCCCGCTCCCGGCAGCACGGCGCCGACGTCCGGCAGCACGGCCCCGCCCGCGCCACCCGCGCCGACGCCCCCGGTGCCCGCACCGACGCCGACCTCCGGCGCCACGCCGACGGCCGCACCGAGCCCCACGCCGACGGCCGTCCCGTCACCGTCGCCTTCGCCCACCTGCACCCGGGTCATCTTCTGGTGCACCTGAGCGCCGCCCGGCAACTCCGGGAGGGCGCAGCAGCCGGTAGGCGTAGCGGCCCCTGACGACCTGCCCGAAGCAGCGACCGTGGCTGGGCGCCTCCATCAGCTCCCGGTGCACCGCCGGGGGCACGTCCGCGTACGCGTACACCGCGCCGCTCACGAACTCGATCTCCAGCAGCCGCGCCGCCGCGTCGTAGCCCACCGACCGCAGCGCCGAGGACTCCACCGCCGTGCGGCTCCCGCCCGCCTGTGCCATCGGTCCACCAGCCTCGCCGTCCGGCCCCCGCCCCAGTGTCCGCCGCGGCGCCGACAACGCGAGCGGGCCCCTGGAACGGGTGTGTTCCAGGGGCCCGCAGGAGGGCGGGGCTCAGGGGACGAGCACGGCCTCCCGCTCGACCGGCTCCTCCGCCTCGGCGTGCTCCCCCGTGCCCGCGGAGTGCCCGGGCAGCGCGAACATCAGCGCGAAGACCGCCATCAGCACCCCGGCGACCCACCACATGGCGTGGATGAAACCGCCGGTGAACTCCGTACCGATGGCCTGCGGCGCCACGTGCTCGTCGATCGCGCCGAAGAAGGCCACCGACACCAGGCCGAGGCCGAGCGCCATCCCGAGCTGGCCGACCGTGTTGATCAGCCCGGAGGCCGAGCCGGCGTGCTCGCGCGGCACCTCGGAGAGGATCGCCTCGGTGATCGGGGCGACGATCAGGCCCATGCCGGCGCCCATCACGACCAGCGGCAGCGCCATCTGCCAGGGCTGGATGCCGGCCGCGTACCGGTCGGCCTCCCAGATGTAGAGCAGCACGCCGGCCGCCATCACCAGGGCGCCGGCCTGGAGCACCTTGCGCCCGAACCTCGGCACCAGCTTCTGCACGGACATCCCGGCGGCGACCGAGACCGCGATCGAGAACGGGATGCCGGTGGTACCGGCCCGCAGCGCGCTCCAGCCGAGGCCGATCTGCATGTAGAGCGTCCAGACGAGGAAGAAGATCCCCGAGACGATCCCGAAGGTCAGCTGGACGCCGATCCCGGCGGCGAAGCTCTTGACCCGGAACAGCGTCAGCTCGACCAGCGGAGAGCCGTCCCGGCGGGTCTTGGCCTGCTCGTAGCGGACGAACAGCGCGAACACCGGCAGGCTGCCCGCCATCGACAGGTAGCCCCAGAGCGGCCAGCCCGCCTCGCGGCCGTGGGTCAGCGGGTAGAGCAGCATCAGCAGGCCCGCGCTGGCCAGCGCCATGCCCACCAGGTCCAGCTTCAGGGCCTTCTCGGCCCTGGACTCCGCGATGTAGCGGCGGCCGAGCAGCAGGCCGGCGATGCCGACCGGGAGGTTGATCAGGAAGATCGGGCGCCACTGCAGGCCGAAGAGGTCCCACTGCGTCAGCAGCGCGCCGATCAGCGGCCCGGAGACCGCGCCGAGGCCGACCACCGCGCCGAACATCCCGAAGACCTTGCCGCGCTCGTGGGCGGGGAAGGTCGCGTGGATGATCGACAGCACCTGGGGCACCATCAGCGCGGCCGTGCCGCCCTGCAGGACGCGGGTGGCGATCAGCATCTCCGGCCCGGTGGCCAGGCCGCACAGCGCGGAGGCGACGGTGAAGCCGCCGATCCCCAGCAGGAAGAGCCGCTTGCGGCCGTAGATGTCGCCGAGCCGGCCGCCGGTGATCAGCCCGATCGCGAAGGCCAGGGCGTACCCGCCGGTGACCCACTGGACGGCGCTGAACGAGGCACCGGTGTCCTGCTGGATGCTCGGGATGGCGATGTTGACGATGGTGACGTCGACCAGGTCCATGAAGGAGGCCATCATCACGACGGCGAGGGCGATCCAGCGACGGCGGTCGGCCGAGACCGCCGCCTGTTCGGTGTCGGCGGGTACTGCTGCGGCGGTCATCGCACGCTGCCTTTCCTTGACTGTCCGGGGCACGTCCCCGACTCTAGGGGCGATATAGGTCAGATCCTGTCCTCCTTGTCCGGCATGCTGGCCCCATGACGGACACCCCGGCACGACTGCTGAATCTGCTGTCCCTGCTGCAGACCCCGCGCGAGTGGCCCGGCAGCGAACTCGCCGAGCGGCTGGAGGTCAGCCCGCGCACGATCCGGCGCGACATCGAGCGGCTGCGCGACCTCGGCTACCCCGTCCAGGCCACCATGGGCGCCGTCGGCGGCTACCGGTTGGTCGCCGGCGCCGCGATGCCGCCGCTGCTGCTCGACGACGAGGAGGCGGTGGCCATCGCGGTCGGCCTGCGCGCGGCGGCCGGGCACGCCGTGGTCGGGATGGAGGAGGCCTCGCTGCGGGCGCTCGCCAAGCTCGTCCAGGTGCTGCCGTCGCGGCTGCGGCACCGGGTGAGCGCGCTGAACGAGGCCACCGTCCCGCTGCTGACCGGCGACGGGCCCACCGTCGACCCCGAGGACCTGACCCTGCTGGCCGCCGCCATCACCAACCGCGAGCGGCTGCGCTTCGGCTACCGGGCCGTCGACGGGGCCGACAGCAAACGGCTGGTGGAGCCGCACCGGCTGGTCTCGGCCGGGCGCCGCTGGTACCTGGTCGCGTACGACAACGACCGGGACGACTGGCGGATCTTCCGGGTGGACCGGATCAGCGAGCCCTTCGCCACCGGCGCGCGCGCCCCCGCACGTGAACTGCCCGCCGAGGACGCCGCCGCCTACGTGGCCGCCAAGTTCTCCCGGCTCACCCCCACCTACCGGGCCGTGGTGACCCTCCGGATGCCCGCCGAGGAGGCCGCCCGGCGCCTTTCCGGCGTCGAGGAGGTGGTGCCCCTGGACGAGCACAGCTGCCGGCTGCACAGCCGGGCCGACCAGCTGGAGTGGCTGGCGATGCGGCTGGTCATGCTCGGCTGCGAGTTCGAGGTGCACGAGCCGCCCGAGCTGGCCGGCTACCTGCGCGAGCTGGGCGCCAGGGCCGCCCGCGCCACGGCGGGCGGCCCCGGCTGAGCGCCGGTCAGGAGCTGTACCCGACGACGACGGAGGCCCGGGCGAGGGCGTGGAAGGACAGGTTGAAACCGATCTGGGCGGCCGGGGTGTCGCGGGTGACGTCCAGCGCGGGGACGTCGAGCGCGTGCACGGTGAAGACGTAGCGGTGCGCCGGGCCGGGCGGCGGCGCGGCGCCGTCGTACCGGTGGCCGGGGAAGTCGTTGCGGGCGTGGAACGAGGCCGCGCCGGGGAGGTCCGCGTCCGAGGCGCCGGCGCCGCGGGCCAGCTCGGTGGTGTCGGCGGGCAGGTTCAGGGCCAGCCAGTGCCACCAGCCGCAGCCGGTGGGCGCGTCCGGGTCGAAGCAGGTGACGGCGAAGCCGCGGGTCTCCGGCGGGAAGCCGGACCACGCCAGCTGGGGGGAGAGGTTGCCGCCGCCGTGGGCGAACTCCGCGGGCAGCACCTCACCGTCGGTGATGTCACGGCTGGTCAGGCCGAAGGACGGCACCTGCGGCAGGAAGTCGTACGGAAGCGGCGGACGGGCGCTCACGATGGGTCACCTTTCGATGGGGGCTCCTGGGCCGTCCCCACTTTAGGGTTCCCCCCTCCCGCCCCGGGTGCACGCCGCTCTACAGTCTGGGCATGGCCTCGGAACGCAGCACCGCCTCCACCGGTCCCCTCACCCGGGTGATCATCGGCGCCCGCACCGCCCTGATCGTGATGACCGGCGCACTGGCCGTCATCTGGCTGGTGCAGCTGGCCAACTGGACCGGTGACTACCAGCTGGTGCGGGACTACGGCATCCACCCGCGCCAGGTCGGCGAACTCGGCGACGTCTTCAGCGCGCCGCTGCTGCACGGCACCTGGGAACACGTGGAGAGCAACTCGTTCCCGCTCTTCGTGTTCGGCGTGCTGGCCGCCTACCGGGGCATGCGCCGCTTCCTCGCCCTGACCCTGCTGACGGTGCTGACCAGCGGCGGCGCGGTCTGGCTGCTGGAGGACGCCGGCACCGTGACGGTCGGCGCCAGCGGCGTCGTCTACGGGTACTTCGGCTACGTGGTGCTGCGCGGGATCTTCGACCGGAACCTGCTCGACACGGCGATCGGCGTCCTGCTGGGCGCGTCCTACGCCTACATCCTGCTCGCCGTCGTGCCGGGCGACCCGGGCATCAGCTGGCTGGGCCACCTGGGCGGGCTGCTCGGCGGGCTCGCCGGTGCCTGGGTCTTCCGCGACCGGCGGGCGAAGGCCGGGCCCGCCACCGCCGCCCCGGTGCCCGGGCAGACCCGCAGCACGCGCGCCGACCTGCTGAAAGAGCTGGACGACCTCGGCATCTGACCTCTCAAGGTATAGACCAATGCCGGGCGCCGGGTTAGCGTGAGGGCACCTGTACCCCCCTGCTCCGGAGCCGCACCGTGGAGTCGTCCGTCCTCGCCTTCGCCACCGACCTGATCGACGAGGGCGCCGACACGTTCTTCGGCAACCTCACCGACCGGGCCGGCGTCGGCGGCGTCACGCTCGCCGCCGTCTACCACGAGGCCCGCGACGTCTTCCCGCACAACCCCGGCCGGGTGATCCGGTACCTGGAGCCCGGCGCCGCGTACTTCCGGCCCGACCCGGCCCGCTGGGCCGGCCGCCGGCTCGCCCCGGCCCCGTCCACCGCGATCGGCGACCGCGACCCGTTCGCCGAGGCCGCCGATCAGGCCCGCCGCCGGGGCCTGAAGCTGCACGCCTGGACAGTCTTCTGCCACAACGACCGGCTCGGCTTCCAGCACCCCGACTGCGCCCCCGCCAACGCCTTCGGCGACCGGCACCTCACCGAGCTGTGCCCGGCCAACCCCGAGGTCCGCGAGTACGCGACCACGCTGGTGGCCGAGCTGGCCCGGTACGGCGTGGACGCGATCCGCGCCGAGTCCCTGCACTTCCACGGCCTGCGGCACGGCTACCACCACGAGCGCTACTTCGAGGAGCTGGGCCCGCTCGCCGAGGCCCTGCTCGGGATCTGCTTCTGCGACCACTGCCGGGCGAACGCGGTGCGCGCGGGCGTCCCCGCCGAGGAGGTCCGCGACGCCGTCCGGGACGAGCTGCGCCGCCGCCTCGCCGACGAGAGCGCCGCGGCCGAGCAGACCCCGCTGGACGAGCTGGCCGGCGGCGCGGTCGCCGCGTACGTCGACGCCTCGGCGTCGACCGTCACCTCACTGGCCGCCGAGGTCGCGGAGGCGGCCGCGCAGCACGGCATGCGGCTGACCTTCATGGACGGCGGCGGCCCCGGCAAGGGCTGGCTCTCCGGCATCGACCTGCCGGCCCTCGCCAAGGCCGCCCACCAGATCGAGACCCTCGGCTACGCGAAGACCCCGGAGGCCGTCCGCGAGAAGGTCGCCGCGTTCGCGCTGCACGGCGTCCGGCCCGAGGACATGGCGGTGATCCTGCGCCCGATGGCCTCCGACTGCGACGGCCCGGCCAACCTCGCCGCCAAGATCGAGGTGCTGCGCTCGCTCGGCGTCCCCGAGGTCGAGTTCTACAACTACGGCCTGATGCGGCTCTCCTCGATGGACCGGATCGGCGCCGCGCTGGCCGGCTGACCGGCCCTACCGCCGCCTGCGGGACGTCCCGAACAGGCTGCGGGAGATCTCCCGGCCGAGCTGCGAGCCGGCCGAGCGGGCGAAGGACTTCAGCGCCGGGTTGGCCAGCAGCGAGCCCAGCAGCCCGCCGCCGTCCTTCGGCGCCTGCTCCGCCCGCTCCGCCTGCTCCGGGCCGGGCCGACCCGCCCCGGCCGCCGGCGGCGCGTCCTGCGGCTCCGGCCGGGCGGCCCGGGCCGCCAGCTTCTCGTACGCGGACTCCCGGTCGATCGCGTCGCGGTAACGCGCGGTCAGCGGCGAGGCGTCCACCGCCGCCAGCAGGGCGTCCGCCCCCAGCGGGCCCATCAGCGACTGCGGGGCCCGCAGCCGGGTCGCCGCCACCGGGGTCGGCGCGCCCGTCTCGGAGAGCACCGTCACCACGGCCTCGCCGGTGCCGAGCGAGGTGAGCACCTCGCCCAGGTCGTACGAGGACTTCGGGAAGGTCGAGACGGTCGCCCTGAGTGCCTTCGCGTCGTCCGGGGTGAACGCCCGCAGCGCGTGCTGCACCCGGTTGCCGAGCTGGGCGAGCACGTCCCCGGGGACGTCCTTCGGGGACTGCGTGACGAAGAAGATCCCGACGCCCTTGGACCGGATCAGCCGCACCGTCCGGGTGATCGCCTCCAGGAAGGCCTTGGACGCGCCCTCGAACAGCAGGTGCGCCTCGTCGAGGAAGAACACCAGCTTGGGCCGGTCGAGGTCGCCGACCTCCGGCAGCTCCTGGTACAGGTCGGCCAGCAGCCACATCAGGAAGGTGGAGAACAGCCGCGGCCGGTCCTGCACGGCGGGCAGCTCCAGGACGGACACCAGGCCCCTGCCGTCGGCGGCGGTGCGCAGCAGTTCGGCCGTGTCGAACTCGGGCTCGCCGAAGAACGCCCCGGCGCCCTCGTTGTCGAGCACCGTCAGGGAGCGCAGGATGACGCCCGCGGTGGCGGCGGAGAGGCCGCCGATGCCCTTCAGCTCCTCCTTGCCCTCGGAGGAGGCGAGGAAGGTGATGACCGCGGTGAGGTCCTTGAGGTCGTAGAGCTCCAGGCCCTGTTTGTCGGCGTAGTGGAAGACCAGTCCGAGCGAGGACTCCTGGGTCTCGTTCAGGTCGAGGACCTTGGAGAGCAGCAGCGGCCCGAAGCTGGTGACGGTGGCTCGGACGGGGATTCCGGTGCCCTGGCCGCCGAGCGCGTAGAACTCGGCCGGGCAGCCCCGCGGCGTCCAGGTCTGCCCGACGTCGGCGGCGCGGGCGGCGACCCGGTCACCGGGGGTGCCCGGCGCGGCGATGCCGGAGACATCCCCCTTGATGTCGGCGAGGAACACCGGGACGCCCTGGGCGGAGAGCTGTTCGGCGATCAGCTGGAGCGTCTTGGTCTTGCCGGTGCCCGTCGCCCCGGCCACCAGCCCGTGCCGGTTGAGCACCCCGAGCGGGATCCGGACGGCGGCGGCCGGGTAGGCCGTGGCTCCCTGGAGAGCGGCGCCGAGGTCCAGGGCGGGCCCGGTGAAGGCGTAGCCGTCGGCGATCTCCCGGACGGCGGCGGGCAGCGGGCCGGTCGTCTCGTCGGTTGTCATCGGGGCACGCTCCTGGGCAGGCTGAGCAACGATCGCGACATATCCCATGAAACAACCGCAATCGCCCGCGGGCCGTCTCCGACAGGCCCCTTCACGGGGGAACATTTCGCCCGCACTCCGGGGCATCGATGCAGGTCGGCCACCTGAAGGAAGTCCGGCCGGGCCGCGTCTGCTGCGCCACCGGCCACCCAAACGGTAGGCTTTCCGTGTGATCTTCAAGCGCATCGGCAATGGGCGGCCGTACCCGGATCACGGCCGGACCAGCACCCGCCAGTGGGCGGACGTCGCCCCACGACCGGTGCGGCTGGACCAGCTGGTGACCACCAAGGGGCAGTTGGACCTCGAAACCCTGCTGGCGGAGGACTCCACGTTCTACGGAGACCTCTTCGCCCACGTGGTGAAGTGGCGCGGCGACCTCTACCTGGAGGACGGGCTGCACCGCGCCGTCCGGGCTGCCCTGCAGCAGCGTCAGGTGCTGCACGCCCGGGTCCTCGACATGGAGTGACGGCTCCGCCCGCCACTCCCCACCCGTCCGTCCGGCTGCCTGCGGGCCCTGCCCGCAGGCCCGCTGCCGCGCGCCCGGAGCTGCTCCCACCAGGCGGCCCGTACATCCTTTCGGGTGCCGCCGTACTCCAGATGATGATCCTTTAGTACCTTCGGAGCGGTCCCGCACTAGTCTGCTGACTACGGCCGAAATCTCCCTGGCGCTCCGCCCATCCGGCCGTACCCGTCACCGAACCCCGCCCTGGCACGAGGGGGAGACAAACCGTGAGCATGTTGACTCCCCAAGGCTTGAAGGGGAAGCAGTACCGGGTCACCGGCACCGCGTATCCGCGGCTCGGCAGGCCCCCCAAGAAGAGCCGCAAGATCCTCGCGGTGATCGGCTCCCTGCTCGCCCTGGCGCTCATCGGCCTCGGCGGCGTACAGCTGGTGGACATCTTCAGCGGCAAGTTCAAGCACGCCTCCGCCCAGGCCTGCGCGTCCCCCTCGGCCACCGTGGCCGGAAAACCCCTGGCCGCCCCGGCCACCGACGCCCCGCCCGGTACCGCCGCCACCCCGGCCGCACCGGTCGACCCGGGCGCCGTCCCGCAGCCCCAGAGCGTGACGGTGAACGTCTACAACGCCACCGCCAAGGCCGGCCTGGCCGCCCGCACCGCCGACGAGCTCAAGAAGCGCGGCTTCGTCATCGGCAAGGTCGGCAACGCCCCCACCGCCCTCGACAAGAAGGTGCCCGGCACCGCGACCGTCGTCGGCGGCCCGGCCGCCCTCGGCGCCATGACGCTGCTCAGCTCGCAGATCGCCGGTGCCACCAGCACCCCCGACGCGCGGACCGACGCCAGCGTCGACTTCGTGATCGGCGACAGCTACAACGCCCTGCTCGACGAGACCCAGGCCGCCGCCGCACTCGCGCTGGCCACCAAGCCGACACCGACCGCCTCGCCGGTCAACGGAAGCTGCTGAACACACCCGCACAGGCGCACAGCACGAAGGCCCCCGGTCACCCGGGGGCCTTCGCGGTACCAGCAGGCGGGCGGGTGCGGGGCTCAGCCCGCGGTGCCGTAGAGACGGTCGCCGGCGTCACCGAGGCCCGGCACGATGTAGCCGTTCTCGTTGAGCCGCTCGTCGACCGCGGCGGTGACGACGGTGACCGGCAGGCCGGCCAGCTCCTTCTCCATCACGGCGACGCCCTCCGGCGCCGCCAGCAGCACGACCGCGGTGACGTCGGTGGCGCCGCGGTCGATCAGCATCCGGATGGCCGCCACCAGCGTGCCGCCGGTCGCCAGCATCGGGTCGAGCACGTACACCTGGCGGCCGGAGAGGTCGTCGGGCATCCGGGTCGCGTACGTGGAGGCCTCCAGGGTCTCCTCGTTGCGCACCATGCCCAGGAAGCCGACCTCGGCCGTCGGCAGCAGCCGGGTCATCCCGTCCAGCATGCCGAGGCCGGCCCGCAGGATCGGGACCACCAGCGGCCGCGGGTAGCTCAGGCGGGTACCGGTGGTGACCGCGACCGGCGTGGTGATCTCCACCTGTTCGGTGCGGACGTCCCGGGTCGCCTCGTACGCGAGCAGGGTGACCAGCTCGTCGGTGAGGCGACGGAAGGTCGGTGAGTCGGTGCGCTCGTCGCGCAGGGTGGAGAGCTTGTGGGCGACCAGGGGGTGGTCGACGACGTGGATCCGCATGTCTCGACCATAACCGCGGGCGGACAGGCGTACGACCCACCGGCGCGGCCCCCGGGCCGGTGGGGGCGTTCCGTCACCCAGGGGCGGCACGCCGTGACACACCGCGAATCCCCGGCCCGCTGCCACTGCTGTGGTATCAATCCGGCGGATCTGGGAAGGTCAGACCCTATGACGAGCAACCCGAAGGCCGGGCGCGGCTCGACGGACGAACCCCACGGGCCGTCGGGCGGGCCCGAGCGGGCGGCCCCGGAGCACCCCGAGACCGAGACGGAACGGCGCAAGCGACGCGCCCTGTTCCTGCGCGAACTCGCCGAGGCCCGCGAACTGCGGGCCCGGGTGCAGCCGCGGCGCACCAAGGAGCGCCGGATGCGCGAGGCCATGCGGATGCGAACCTTCCGGATCTGACGGCGTGTCGCCCGATATCGGGGCCCCGGCCCGATTCTTCCGACACGACCTGCGAAGACGCGCTGCCGAACACCCCCCGCAACGGCGGGCTTTCTGTCACGATTCCGGGGGGACGGTCCGAACGGCGGACCGCCCCTGGCGCGGGGGCGGCCGGACCGCATCCGCCCGGGATCGCCTACAGCCGAGACCAATCTTGGGAGTGTCCCTGGTGGCGTACTTCGCTGCAGTGCTTGCTCGCACCGAGGACGGGTGGGATGTGAGCGAGACGGAACTCGACGACGTCGAAACCCTCGCCGACCTGACCGACCTCGCCCGCGAAGCGGCACAGGACGACGACAGCGTGCTGGTCTTCATCGAACAGGAGGACGCGTGGTTCGCCATCGTCCGCGTGGACGGTGAGGAGGACCCACGGATCTTCGTCTCGGACGGCGCCGCAGCCGCCCGCAGTTCCTACGGATCCGTCCTCACCGACGAACTGGTGGAACAGGCCGGAGAGAGCGAGTTCGACGACCTGGACGACCTGGTCGCCGAACTCGACGACGAGGCCGAGGCCTCCGAGCGGGACGACGACACCGAGGACGACGAGGGCCCGGCCGTCGGCCCCGGCGGGGTGCCGGTCGGCCCGCTGGGCGACTCCGAGGTGCTCGTCGAGTTCGGGCTCGCCGCCAAGGACCTGCTCGACCTGAGCGGCGAGGGCGCGGTGCCCGGCGACGCACTGGCCGAGATCGCCGACGCCCTGGGCTGCGGCGAGATCCTGGAGGCCGTGCGGTAGCCGCCGCGCGGTGTCCGGTACCGGCGCCCGCCGGCGATACCGGACACTGGGGGCATGCAGATCGCCCCGCTGCCCGCACCCGTCCGCCCCGACCCGGTACGCGACCGCTGGACGGCGCCGATGCGCCTCGCCATCGCCGAGGCCGCCCTCGCGCCGGCCACCGGCGACGTACCGGTCGGGGCGCTCGTGCTCGGCCCGGACGGCGCCGTCCTCGGGCGCGGCCACAACGAGCGCGAGGCGGTCGGCGACCCGACCGCGCACGCCGAGGTGGTCGCCATCCGCGAGGCCGCCCGGGCCGTCGGCGAATGGCGGCTGAGCGGCTGCACCCTGGTCGTCACCCTGGAGCCCTGCACCATGTGCGCGGGCGCCATCGTGCTGTCCCGGATCGACCGCGTCGTCTACGGCGCCCTGGACGAGAAGGCCGGCGCGGCCGGCTCGCTCTTCGACGTGATGCGCGACCGCCGCCTCAACCACCGGCCCGAAGTGATCCCCGGCGTCCTCGCGGACGACTGCGGCAAGCAGCTCCGGGCCTTCTTCGACGGCCATCGCCCCGGCCTGGGCCAAAGGATTTCGTGACCGCCGCCGCCGTCCGGTACAGTCTTTCTCGGTAGCGTGTCCGAGCGGCCAAAGGAGCACGCCTCGAAAGCGTGTGTGGGGGCAACTTCACCGTGGGTTCGAATCCCACCGCTACCGCCAGCTGAACGAAGGGCCCGTCCGATCCGGACGGGCCCTTCGTCGTGCGCTGCCGGGGTCCGGTCCCGGCCGGCTCCTTCACGGCGGCCCTCCGCGGCGGTACATCAGAATCCGGTAACAGTCACCCACTTCGCGCGGATGCGGCGGTGGGCGACGGCAATGATCGGAGGCAACGACGCGGACACCGAAGGAGCGGACGTGACCGTCGGACCCATTCCGATCCCCGTACATCTGAAGTTACCGTCCCACGGCCGAGGATTCCTCCGACAGATCCGTCGGACCTGGCGCTCCCGGAAGGCGCTCAAGGGCACCAGTCAGTGGATCATCGACTGGTGCCTGCCGATGGCGGCGGCGCTCTTCGCGCTCTACCTGTTCGCCGTCCGGACGGCGAGCCCGGGCGGCGTGTACCGCACGCTGACCCTGATCGACCCGCCGAAGCACCTGCCCCTGTGGCTGGCGTCGCTGGTGGGCTGGCTGCTCGTGCCGGCGATTCTCGGCGGCTTCGCGGGCCATGTCATCGCTCAGCGCATCAGCAGGGTGAAGTCGGTCTCCACCCGCACCCTCTTCCGGCGGCGGCCGATGGGGCAGCGGCTCAGGCCGCCGGGCCTGATCGACGACCTCGTCCCCTACTTCCACGGCAGCTACGGCGAGCAGGACTTCGTCGACGCCTGGGTCAGGGTGGCGCACCGCAACGACTGGGCCCGCGCCCAGGACCACTGGGAGGTGTTCGTCCGCGACATGATGTCGACCCAGCAGTACGCCCACCTCGACCGGCACGAGTGTCTGCGCCAGGTCCGGAACGCAAGCCTGATCACGCTCAAGATCTCCGGCCGGTCGGGCCTGTGCATCGTCTGTGAGAAGAGGCGGTGACCGTGCGCTCCGAGGACGCCGTCGAGATCGTGCGCGCAGCGCTGGCCCTCGCCCTTCCGACGGCGAGCGCGGAGGGCCTCACCCGGGCAGCGGAGACCGTCGTCCGCTGGGGGGCGGAGGAGGCGACGCGGGACCTCACGGCAGCCCTCACCACCCGGATGGTGCTCGACCTGATCGAGGCGGCGGGAGAGGGGCGCGACCCCCTGCGGGCCTTCCGGTCCGCCGAGGCGGAATGGCTGTCGCCGGGCCGGGCGGAGTCCGCCGCCGCCTACCGGACCTGGTCGCGCAGCGAGAGCATGACCCGGCGCCCGTACCTGTCCCGTCCGCAGGAGGGGGAGGACGAACCGGACGGGCCGTTCCCGCCGCCCGCGTCCCGTGACTACTGAGTGCGGGTGCGGCCCGGCGGCCGGGCACGGAAAAGCTCCGTACTCCGGCCGATGACCACCAACGCCTTGAGTACGGAGCATG
Source organism: Kitasatospora sp. NPDC057223 (assembly GCF_042669755.1). Classification (NCBI taxonomy): domain Bacteria; kingdom Bacillati; phylum Actinomycetota; class Actinomycetes; order Kitasatosporales; family Streptomycetaceae; genus Kitasatospora; species Kitasatospora sp. NPDC057223. Next base: position 17,944 of record NZ_JBHUWW010000066.1, read on the forward strand.
GAGGGGGAGCAGCCCCAGGGGGGCGGGCCGCTCCCCCGGCGGAGTCCCACAACCGGCACCGCGTCGGGGGGAAGCCGCGGCGGCCGGTCCCACAGCGGGGAGCTCCGGATCCGTGTACCGGCGATTCCTGCCAGATCCTCGGTACAACAACCATCCTGCTGCACCGCCCGGCCAGGGGCACCCGCAGAAAGCCCCCACTCGCGGGGACCTTCGTCCCGACGGCCGAACAGGATGCTGACCCGCTGGGCCATCCGATGGATAAGCTGCTGCGAGGCAGCAGAGCAGTGCGAGGCGGGACGCTCGGGGACCGGACGACGGCGGCCCACAGCAGGGAGGCAGGGCAGTTCGATGGCTCAGGCGCGGAAGATCGGCATGTACCTCCTGCTCATCTTCGTCCTCTACACGATCATCACCTCGCCCGCCAGGGCGGCCGAGCTGGTCCAGTCGGGGTTCGAGGGGATCTCGACCGCGGCGAAGGCGGCCGGGACGTTCATGACGGGGCTGGTCAAGTAGGCCGCAGCGGCCGGGCCCCGCACCGGGGCCGGTGCGGCGGCGGGCGGGCCGGCGGCTAACGTGGCTGGGTCCACCGACCCTCACCCGCTGGGAGCGGCCTCATGATCCGGCACCTGGTCCTGTTCAAGCTCAACGAAGGCATCACGAAGGACGACGAGCGGGCGATCGCCGGCGCCAAGGCCTTCGCGGAGCTCGGCACGCTGATCCCCGAGCTGCGCGAGTGGGAGTGCGCCTGGAACATCACCGAGCGCGACATCGCCTACGACTACGCGATCAACAGCCTCGTCGAGGACCGCGCGGCGCTGCAGTCGTACATCGCCCATCCGGCCCACCAGGCCGCGGCCGGGCAGTGGCGGGAGTTCGCCACCTGGGTGATTGCCGACATCGAGGTCTGAGCCCGCGAACGCGTCGGTCGCATCCGTACGACCCTTCGGCGCCCCGCCCCCGACCGGGGCGGGGCGCCGTCGTCCGTCCGCCCGGCCGTCGCGGGCGCTGCGCCGGATGACCCAACGGTGCTTCAACACACCTGGGCGCGGTGCTTGAACGAACTGTGCCCGCCTTGTGATGCTATGACCGGTTTTGCCGGACATGCCGAGGTGATGAACGGGGGTAGGGCACCCGACCCGCAGGTCCCACCATTGTCGACTTCGGGAGGGTGAGTCCATGCGGACTCAAGGGAGTGCGCCTGATACCGGTGCCGGTCCGCCGGCCACACTGCCCGACGCCGGCCTGCCCGGCACCGCGATGCCCTGCACCGTGCTGCCCACGGACGTGCTGCCCGCCGATGTGATGCCAGCGGACGTGATGCCGGGCAAGCCGGCCGCCGAGGCGCCCGCCGGGCCGTCCCCGGACGAGGCCGTGGCCGCCGTGTTCGGCCCGGCCGGCGAGCTGCGGTCCGGCGCGTGGCGCTCCGCCGGGCCGAAGGCGCCCGGCCGGCCCGCGATCGACGTACGGACCCTCACCCGGGTGCTGTTCGAGCGGCTCTCCGAACTGCCGCCCGAAGCTCCCGAACGGGAACGCGTGCGGGCCGCGCTCATCGAGGTCAACATCCCGCTGGTGCGCTACGCCGCGACCCGGTTCCGCAGCCGCAACGAGCCGATGGAGGACGTCGTCCAGGTCGGCACGATCGGCCTGATCAACGCCATCGACCGGTTCGACCCGAGCCGGGGCGTGCAGTTCCCGACGTACGCGCTGCCGACCATCCTCGGCGAGATCAAGCGGTACTTCCGCGACAACGTCCGCACCATGCACGTCCCGCGCCGGCTCCAGGAGCTCTGGGTTCAGGTCAGCGGTGCGATGGAGGAGCTGACCGTCACGCACGGGCGGGTGCCGAAGGTGCCGGAGATCGCGGCCAGCCTGCGCATCCCGGAGGAGGACGTCCGGGCCTGCCTGGACGCCGGACGCGCCTACAACGCCGCCTCGCTGGAGGCCGCGCAGGAGCACGAGGGCGGCCTGGCGCTGCTCGACCGGCTCGGCTACGAGGACTCCGCGCTCGCCGAGGTCGAGCACCGGGACATGGTGCGCCACCTGCTGGTGCAGCTGCCCGAGCGGGAGCGGCGCATCATCATGCTGCGGTTCTTCGCGAACCTGACGCAGTCCCAGATCAGCAACGAGCTGGGGATGTCGCAGATGCACGTCTCCCGGCTGCTCTCGCGGATCCTGACGAGGCTTCGGAGCGGCAACTCCTGGGAAGAATGATCGTCACAGACCCTCTCCTGCCACCGGATCACCACGGACCACGGGCATTGCTGCGCGTTACTGCCGCGTGACATCTTGCGACGTTCGGGTTTGCGACGGGCCATGGGCCGGTATGCAGGGGAAGGGCGCCGCACGGGAACCGCCGGACGGTGACACCCGTTGAACAGTCAGTCACAAGGGGGTGGGTGCATGTCCGGAGAGCTGGGCACTGCTGAGATCCACGACGCCACGACGGTCGTCGATCAGATCCCTGCGCAGGGGGGGCCGACGCCGGCCGCCCCCGCGCCGCCGCCCCCTGCCACCGGCGGGGCGCTGGACACCCGTACGCTCTCCCGCGCGCTCTTCCTGCGGCTGGCCACCCTGGAGACCGGCAGCGACGAGCACACCTACGTCCGCGACACCCTGATCGAGCTCAACCTGCCGCTGGTCCGGTACGCCTCCGCGCGCTTCCGCAGCCGCAACGAGCCGATGGAGGACATCGTCCAGGTCGGCACGATCGGCCTGATCAAGGCGATCGACCGGTTCGACCCGGAGCGCGGGGTCGAGTTCCCGACCTTCGCGATGCCGACCGTGGTCGGCGAGATCAAGCGCTTCTTCCGCGACACCAGCTGGTCGGTCCGGGTGCCCCGGCGCCTCCAGGAGCTGCGCCTGGCCCTCACCAAGGCCGGTGACGAGCTGGCACAGCGGCTCGACCGCTCCCCCACCGTCGCCGAGCTGGCCGTCTGCCTGGGCGTCAGCGAGGAGGACGTGGTCGAGGGCCTGGCGGTCGGCAACGCGTACACCGCCAGCTCGCTGGACTCCAGCCCCGGCGAGGAGGACGGCGACGGCCCGCTGGCCGAGCGGCTCGGCTACGAGGACCTCGCGCTGGAGGGCGTGGAGTACCGCGAGTCGCTCAAGCCGCTGCTGGCCAAGCTCCCGCCGCGCGAGCGCCGGATCATCATGCTGCGGTTCTTCGGGAACCTGACACAGTCGCAGATCGGCGAGGAGATCGGCATCTCGCAGATGCACGTCTCCCGGCTGCTCACCAAGACCCTCACCCAGCTGCGTGAGGGCCTCATCAGCGAGGCCTGACGGGGCCGGGGAGGGCCTGCGCGTCAACCGGCCAACAGGTTGGCGCGCAGGCCCTCCAGCACGCCGTCGTCCAGGCCCAGGCCGTCCTGCCAGAACTCCTCGAAGGACGTCCAGCCGAGGGCGACCTCCTCGAAGGCCGCGTCCAGATAGCCGCGGTCGGCCCGGAAGACCGGCAGCAGCAGCGCCGGCTCCTGCATCAGGCCGCGGGTGCCGAAGCTGTCGACGATGGTCTCGATGATCGCGGCCGAGCGCTCGTTGGTCAGCAGGTAGTCGGCGTAGACGGTGTCGCGGTCCACCCCCAGGGCGGTGAGCAGGACCGCGGCCGTCCAGCCGGTGCGGTCCTTGCCCGCCGAGCAGTGGAAGAGCAGCGGCGCGCCGTCCGGGGCCGCCAGCAGGCGCAGCACGGTGGCGAACCGCTCGCGGGCGACCGCGTCGGTGACGAACCAGCGGTACAGGCCGACCATCATCGCGGCCGCGCGGCCGTCGCCGAGCAGGGCGTGCTGCTTCTCGGCGCTGCGGTCCGCCAGCGCGTCGCGCAGGGCCACGTAGATGTCGAAGTCGGCGGCGAAGACCGGAAGGTGGTGCAGGGTGATGCCGCCCGGGCCGGCCGGCTCGACGGTGAGCGGGGTGGCGGAGAGCTCGGCGGCGGCGATCTCGGCGACGGGCAGGCCGGGTACCCGGTCGGGGCCCGCCTCACGGACCTCGTCGAGGCTGCGGAGGTCGACGACGTGGCGCAGGCCGTGGGCGACCAGCGTGTCGAGGTCCGCGTCGGTGAGGCGGTTGAGGCCGTCACTGCGCAACGCCCGGCCGTGTCGCAGGACCTTACCGTCGGCTGTCCGGTAGCCTCCGAGATCGCGGGCGTTGACGGCGCCGTGGAGCCCGAGGCTGCGGGCGGCGGCCGTCTCACCGGGATTGTCCGAAGGGGCGCCCGGGGCGTGCGCGGGGGTGATTACGGGCGCCTTGTTTGCGCCCTCCACTTCGGTGATCAAGGTCTGCTGCTCGGTCACGGGAGGGCCTCCGTACGGATATCCGGAACGCAGCGGCGCAGAACCGTGCGATGTTGCATGAACCTGCCCGATCAAAGGCACGGATGTGCGAGAGTGGCAGACGTCGCCAGTCTAGGCGGGTCTGCCTCGGCGTACCCGGCAGTAGGCGGTGACCAGCGAAGATCCACCCGGGGGGCGGGATCGTCGACAGATTGTTGTCAGTCACTGACTGATTGTTGTGATTATTAAAATATTTGCGCAGATTGAGCCTTTCTGACCGCGTTCGAGGCCTTTATGGCATCGACATGAACGTTGGTAACAGATTCGCTGCACTCTCACCCATTTGGTCCCATGCACCCCTGATCGTCCAGCAAGATGTGTGGCTGGCAGCCTGCTGCCTTCGAACAGAGTCAGGGCATGCGGGCGCAGAGCAGCGCCGCCCCTGCCCCAGGGGAGGAACCACCATGGGTCGAGCGACCCGAAGAGTTGCCGCGTGCGCGGCGGCAGTCCTGTTGGCCGGCGGTCTCCAGTCGTCCATCGCCCACGCCACGACCAGCAACCGCATTGACCTCACGGTGCTCGTGATCGACGACGGCGGTCCCGCGACCGCCGCGATCGCCGCCGAACTGGCGAGCCAGGGCACCCCGTACAAGATCGTCAACCTGAACGACGCCAACCGTCCGGTGATCGATGCCGCTTTCCTCAGCGACACGGTCAACGGCATCCCGCGCGCGAAGTTCCAGGGTGTCGTCATGCCCAACGACAACCCCTTCGCCGCCGGGTCGGCCGAGATGACGGCCCTCGCCGCCTTCGAGGCCACCTTCGGCATCCGTCAGGTCGATGCCTACACCTATGCCCGTCCCGACGTGGGTTTGAACTGGGCCCAGGCACCGGGTTACATCGGCAGCCTCGACGGTGCCCAGGGCCAGGTCACCACCGACGGCATCGCGGGCCCGTTCGGCTACCTCAAGGGCAGCGTCCCGTTCGAGGACAACTCCCCCACCGTCGGTGAGAGCTACGGCTACCTCGCCACGCCGCTGGCGGGCGCCGACTTCAAGCCGCTGGTGGACGCCCCGATCCCGGGCACCACCGCGCGCGGCTCGCTGGTCGGCGAGTACACCCACGACGGCCGCAAGGAACTCGTCGTCACGTTCGTCTACAACCAGTACCAGCAGCAGTACCGGCTGCTGGCCCGCGGCATAGTCGACTGGGTGACCCAGGGCATCCACCTCGGCTACGACCGCAACTACTTCGCGGCCCACGTCGACGACGTCTTCCTCGCCGACGACCGCTGGGACACCGTCCTCAAGTGCACCCCCGGTGACGTCACCTGCCCGCCCGGCACCCCCGAGACGGCCAACCCGATCCGGATGACGCAGGCGGACGCCCAGTACGCGAAGCAGTGGCAGCTGGACCACAACTTCACCCTGGACATGGTGTTCAACGGTGGCGGCAGCGAGGACTGGAAGGCCGACCACGAGGTCACCGCCGACCCGGTCGTCGACCAGATGGTGGCCGACCAGACCAGCTACCGCTGGATCAACCACACCTACACGCACCCGTACATCGGCTGCCTGCAGGACGTCACCGTGGTGCCGTGGAAGTGCACCAAGGACGCGGGCGGCAACACCGTCTGGGTCGACCAGGCGACCATCACCGCCCAGGTCAAGAACAACATCGACTGGGCCGCCGCGCACAGCCTGGTGATCGACAAGGCCGAGCTCGTCACCGGCGAGCACTCCGGCCTGCTGACCGCTCCCCAGGAGACCAGCGACAACCCCTACCTGGCGCCCTCGCTGGCCGCCAACGGGGTCAAGTGGACGGCGAGCGACGCCTCCCGCGAGAGCGGCCAGCGCGCCGTCGGCACCTCCACGCTGACCGTGCCGCGGTACCCGATGAACGTCTTCTACAACGCCGCCACGGCGCAGGAGGAGACGGACGAGTACAACTGGATCTACACCAGCGTCGCCAACGGCGGCAGCGGGGTCTGCGAGGTCAACGCGAACTCCACCTGCCTGGCCACCCCGCTGGACACCACCACCGGGTACGCCTCGTACATCGTGCCGCTGGAGGCGCGGATCGACCTGGGCCACGTGCTCAGCAACGACCCGCGGCCGCACTTCATCCACCAGTCGAACCTGTCCGAGGGCCGGATCCTGTACCCGGTGCTGGAGACGGTGCTCTCGACCTACCGCAACCTGTACGCGGACAGCGCGCCGATCGTGAACCTGGCGCAGAAGGACATCGGCGCCGAGTTCCAGCGCCGCGCCGCCTGGAACACCGCCGTCGCGGCCGGCCAGGTCACCGGCTACCGCATCGGCGACACCGTCACGGTCACCGCGCCCACCGGCGTTCAGGCCGAGGCAACCATGCCGGCCGGCACCACCCAGAAGCTGGCCTTCGGCAGCACCGCGTTCGGCACCGCCTACGCGGGCACGCTGTCCGGCTGGGTCAAGCCCGCCGCACTGCAGAGCACCATCACGCTCAAGCTGACGGCGGCCCAGACCCCGGCGGCTCCGGCCGGCGCCGTCGCGGCCACCACCGCGGCGAAGTCGCTCGCGGCCCCGGCCACCACCGAGACCGTCGTCCCGAGCGGCGCCGCCACCGCAGTGCCGGCCGGCCCGAGCGACACCGCCCGGACGGACGCCGAGACGCTGGTGCCCGGCAGCGGCGTCCCCGTCCTCGGCAAGGCCCTCACCGGCAAGGCCGCCACGGGCAAGAGCACCACGACCGGTACCAAGCCGGCCGCGGGCAAGGCGACGACCACCAGCACCAAGCCGACGGCGGCCACCACCGCCCCGGCCAAGAAGACCGCCGGCAAGACCGGCCGCTAGTCCGCACGACGGTGGTGGGGCGGGCGATCCCGCCCCACCACCGGCTGTACGCCCGCCCACCACAGCGGGCGCCGAGGGGAAGAAAAGGAGGGGGGTCAGGGATGCGCGTCACCCTGCTCACCGAGGGGACGTATCCGCACCAGCACGGTGGCGTCAGCGTCTGGTGCGACCAGCTCGTCGTCGGCATGCCCGACGTCGAGTTCGACATCATCGCGGTCACCGGTACCGGTCACGAGTCGCTTGCCTGGGAACTGCCCGCCAATGTCCGGTCGGTGACCATGGCACCGCTCTGGGGCCCGGCCTCCAGTGCGAAACCACCGCGTCGCAAGGAGATGCGGCGGTTCCTCGACGCGTACGAGCGCTTCCTGCACTCCATCCTCGACCCCGTCTACACCACCCACTTCGGCACCGAGCTGTACGGCTTCGCCGACCTCGCCCGGCGCGGACTGCTCAGCCCAGCGCTGCGCAGCGAACCCGCCCTGCGCACCCTCCAGCGCGTCTGGACCCGCGACTACCTGCCCACCGCCGTCTCCCGACCCACCCTGCACGACGCGCTCAACGCCACCGACCTGCTGGAGCACGCGCTGCGTCCGCTGTCGGTCGAGCCGCCGCAGAACGGCGTCGCGCACGCGGCCAGCGGCGGCCTCGCCACGCTGCCCGGCCTGATCGCCGCCCAGCAGTACGGCGTCCCGTTCCTGCTCACCGAGCACGGCATCTACCTGCGCGAGCGCTACCTCGGCTACCGCACCGGCCCCTACCGCTGGCCGGTCAAGGCCCTGCTGCTGGGCTTCTACCGGATGCTCGCCGAGGAGAGCTACGCGCGGGCCGCCCTGGTCACCCCCGGCAACCGGTACAACCGGCGCTGGGAGGAGCGCGGCGGCACGCCGTCCGCGCACATCCGGACCGTGTACAACGGCGTCGACCCGGCGGCCTTCCCGCCGGCCGGCCCCGAGCCCGAGACCCCGACCCTCAGCTGGGCCGGGCGGGTCGACCCGATCAAGGACCTGGAGACGCTGATCCGGGCGTTCGCGATCGTCCTGAAGGAGATGCCGGACGCGAAGCTGCGCCTGTTCGGCGGCACCCCCAAGGGCGGCGAGGGCTACCGCGACGGCTGCATAGCCCTGGCGGCCGAGCTCGGCATCGCCGACTCGGTCGTCTTCGAGGGCCGCGTCGCCGACATCACCGACGCGTACGCCGCCGGGAACGTGGTGATGCTCTCCAGCATCAGCGAGGGCTTCCCGTTCACCCTGATCGAGGCGATGTCCTGCGGGCGCTCCACCGTCTCCACCGACGTCGGCGGCGTCCGCGAGGCCGTCGGGGACACCGGCCTGGTCGTCCCCCCGCGCGAGCCCGAGCCGATGGCCGCCGCCGCACTGGAACTGCTGCGCGACCCCGAGCGGCGGGCCCGCCTCGGCGAGCAGGCCCGGCTGCGGGTGATCGACCAGTTCACCCTGCGCCAGAACATCGACGGCTTCCGGAGCATCTACACCGAACTGCTCGGCACCGCCCGCTGGCTCCCCGAGGGCGTCATCGCCGTCGGCGAGGACATCCCGGCGGACATCCCGGCCGAGGGGCCCGTCACCTGGGGCCGCACCGAGAAGCTCCAGGAGGCCCGATGAGTGAGCAGACCCCGCGGCCCACCGGCGGCAGCGGCGAGGTGGGCGCATGAGCGGCCCACTGCGCCTCGTTCCGGACGAGGCCGGCCCCGACTGGGCCGAGCAGACCATGCAGCTGCGCACCCTGCCGCGCCAGCGCCGCCGGCCCGCCCCACCGCAGCCGGCGGACGAGGGCCCGGACGTCTGCGCCGACCCCATCGACGCCCTCGCCGAGCGGCTCGCGGACGTCTGCGCCGACGCCGTGCACCCCTACGAGATCGCCGCGTTCCTGGAGTCCGACGGGCTGACCGACGAGCAGGCCGCGCTGAACTACGGCCGGCCCGACTCCTTCACCCTCGCCGAGGAACTGTTCGTCAAGATCGACCGGCGCTACCCCGGCCCGAGCGCCGAGTTCGCCAACCCGTGGCGGGCCGACCCGTGGCGCTGCGTCGTCCGCGGCCTGGTGTTCGCCCTGCCCGGCCTCGGCTACCTGCTCGGCGCCAACCTCTTCGCGGTCGACCGGATGCGCTTCGGCCTGCCGTCCGGAATGGTCGCGCTGTCCGTCGCCACGCTGGTCAGCTGGGCCTGGAACCAGGCCCTCGCGCACCGCTCGTACGCCTGGCTCGGCCGCGGCCGGCGCCGGGCAGCCGGCCGTTGCCTGGCCGTCGGCGCACCGGCCGGCGCCCTGGTCGCCGCCACCGCCTCGTACGTGGTGGGCGGGCCGCTCGCCTCCCTGCTGTTCGCGGCCGGGCAGTCCGGCTACCTCGCGGCCGCCACCGTGCTGCTCGTCCTCGGCCGCGAGAAGTCCCTGCTGGTCGCGCTGGCGCCGTCGGCGCTCGGCGCGGGCGTGGTGCTGGCGGTCGACGTGCCGCAGGCCGTCCGCACCGCCGTGCTGCTGGCCACGCTCGGGCTCGCGCTGGCGCTGGCCACCCGCGAGGTGCTGCGCTGCCTGAAGGCCGAGCAGGAGACCACCGTGCTGAGACTGCCGGTGTTCCAGGAGCTGCCGCACGGCCTGTTCGGGCTCGCGGTCGGCACCCTGACGCTGATCGCCGGGCTCGGCACCACCATCGAGCAGGCCGTCGGCCCCGGCGTGCTCGCCGGGACGGCCGCCACCCCGACCGGGCCGGCCATGGTCGCGCTGACGCTCAGTCTCGGCCTCGCCGAGTGGCTGCTCTTCCGCTACCGGGCGATGGCGGTGGCCTCGCTGCGCACCAGCCACACCCCCGGCCGGTTCGTCCTGCGCACCGGCAGCGTGCTGCTCGGCTGCCTGTTCACCTACCTCACCACGGTCGCCTGCCTGGACGCCGCCGCCACGGTGCTCTGGCCCGGAGCGCCGACGCTCGGCATCGTCCAGCTCGGCGCGCTGCTGGTGCTCGGCGGGGCGCTCTGGCTGGCCCTGCTGCTGAACGCCTTCGGGTTCAGCTGGAGCACCACCCTGATCTGCCTGGCCGCGGCGGGCGCCGAGTGCGCCGGGCTGCTGGCCGGCTACGACCCCACCGTCCTGCAGCTCCTCGGCTGCGGGGCGGCCGCCCTCGTCCTCACCTCCATCGCCGGGCCCGCGCTCGGCCGCACCACGAGACACCGCTGATCTCCGGCGGCCCCCACCACGGGCCGGCCGGTGCACCACCCACCCTCAGCCGCACACTTACCGGAAAGAGACCTCACAAGCATGAGCACCGTCGCCGTCACCGGAGCCGAGGGATTCATCGGCTCCCACCTCGTCGAGACCCTGGTCGCCGACGGCCACCACGTCCGCGCGATGGTCCAGTACAACTCCTTCTCGTCCTTCGGATGGCTGGAGACCCTCGACCGCGAGGTGCTGGACTCGGTGCAGATCGTCCTCGGCGACGTCCGTGACCCGGGCTCCGTCAACGGCCTGGTCAAGGGCACCGAGGCGGTCTACCACCTGGCCGCGCTGATCGCGATCCCGTACTCCTACCAGGCCCCGCACTCCTACATCGAGACCAACGTCACGGGCACCCTCAACGTCCTGGAGGCCGTGCGCCACCTGGACATCCCGCGTCTGGTGCACACCTCGACCAGCGAGACGTACGGCACCGCGCAGACCGTGCCGATCACCGAGGACCACCCGATCAACACGCAGTCCCCGTACGCCGCCTCGAAGGCCGGTGGCGACCGCCTCGCGGACAGCTACCACGCCAGCTTCGAGACGCCCGTCGTGACGCTGCGCCCGTTCAACACCTTCGGCCCGCGGCAGTCGATGCGCGCCGTGATCCCGACCGTGATCGCCCAGCTCGCCGCCGGCGAGACCACGATCACCCTCGGCGACCTGCGGCCGACCCGCGACTTCACCTTCGTCAAGGACACCGCCGCCGCGTTCCGCACCGTCGGCACCGCGCCCGCCGAGACCGTCGTCGGCCGGACGTTCAACGCCGGCACCGGCGGCGAGATCTCGGTCGGCGACCTGGTCACCCTGGTCGGCAAGCTGATGGGCGTCGACGTCACCGTCAAGGAGGACGAGCAGCGCATCCGCCCGACCAACTCCGAGGTGATGCGCCTGGTCGCGGACGCGACCCGGCTGCGCACCGCCACCGGCTGGACCCCGGGCCACTCGCTGGAGGAGGGCCTGGAGCAGACCATCGAGTTCTTCCGCGACCCGGCGAACCTGGCCCGCTACAAGACCGACCTGTACAACGTCTGATCCCGTCGTCCGGCGACCACACCGTCCGACGACCACACCGTCCGACCGCCACATCGTCTGACCCGTCCAGCAACATTCAGACAACGTCTTCGTGGGGGAAATACCATGCACGCAGTAATCCTGGCCGGTGGCAAGGGTGTCCGGCTCCGGCCCTACACCACCGCCCTGCCCAAGCCGCTCGTCCCGATCGGCGACCAGCACGCGATCCTGGAGATCGTGATGCGCCAGCTCGCCTCGGCGGGCTTCAAGACCGTGACGCTGGCCATCGGGCACCTCGGCCACATCATCCGCGCCTACGTCGGCAACGGCTCGCAGTGGGGGCTGCGCGTCGGTTACGCCGTCGAGGACACTCCGCTCGGCACCATGGGCCCGCTGCTCACCATGCAGGACCGGCTGCCCGAGCACTTCCTGGTGATGAACGGCGACATCCTGACCGACCTGGACTTCGCCGGGGTGCTCAAGCACCACGAGGAGTCGGCCGCGCCGCTGACCATCGCCACCTACGCCCGCCAGGTCAAGATCGACTTCGGCGTGCTGACCACCGAGGGCACCAGCATCACCGGCTTCCAGGAGAAGCCGAGCATCGACTACCGCGTCTCGATGGGCGTGTACGGCGTGTCCCGCTCCACCCTCGCCCGCTACACCCCCGGCCTGCCGCTCGGCTTCGACGAGCTCGTCCTGGACCTCCTCGGCGCCGGCACCCCGCCCTCCGCCTACGAGTTCAACGGCTACTGGCTCGACATCGGCCGCCCGGACGACTACGACCGGGCCAACGCCGACTTCGCGGCGAACCGCGGACTGCTGCTGCGCGACGAGGCCCCCGGGGGCCTGCACTCCGTACCGGCCGTCCGCAGCGAGCCCGCGGTCGCACCCGTGCCGGCCGCCCGCACCGCACCGGACGCCACCGCGGACGCGGCGGAGCCGATCGGCGCCGACGGGCGGGCCGCGTGAGAATCCTGCTCCTCGGCGCGGACGGCTTCCTCGGCCGCCACGCCTCCGCCGCCCTGCGGGAACTGCCGGGAGCCACCGTGCTCACCGGCGGCCGCAGACCCACGCACGACCTCGCCGTGGACCTCGCCACGGCCGGACCCGGCGACCTCGCCGACCGGCTCGGGCAGCTCTCGGTCGACGTCGTGGTGAACTTCGCCGGGGCCGTCTCCGGCAGCGCCGTCACCCTCTCCGAGGTCAACGCCCGTGGCCCGGCCGTGCTCTGCGAGGCGCTCCGGGAGGGCGCCCCGCAGGCCCGGCTCGTGCACATCGGCTCGGCCGGCGAGTACGGCGTCTGCGACCCGGGCAGTTCGCTGGCCGAGACCGCGCAGGCCCGCCCGGTCGGCGTGTACGGCGCCACCAAGCTGGCCGGCAGCCTCGCGGTGGCCGGCTCGGCGCTGGACGCCGTCGTCCTGCGGGTCTTCAACCCCGTCGGCCCCGGCTCACCGGCCGGCTCGCTGCCCGGCCGGCTCGCCGGCGAACTGCGCCGGGCCGAGCCCGGCGGCGTGGTGGAGGTCGGCGACCTCTCCGCGTACCGCGACTTCGTGGACGCCCGGGACATCGCCCGGGCGGTCGCGCTGACCGTGCAGGCCGACCGGCCGCTGCCCCGGGTGGTCAACCTGGCCTCCGGACAGGCCCAGCAGGTCCGCGCGATCGCGGACGGGCTCGTCGCGGCCGCCGGCTTCGACGGCCGGATCGACGAGAGCGGGGCGGGCTCGGAGCGCTCCGCCGCCGTCTCCTGGCAGCAGGCCGACATCTCGCTCGCCGCCCAGGAGCTGGGGTGGAAGCCGGAGATCACCCTCGGCGACACCCTGCGCGACCTGTGGCTGAGCACCGAACCGGCTGCCGGATGACCGCCGGACACACGACCGACGGCCGCCTGCTGGTGCCGCTGTACGTCCACCCCGCGGTGGACCCGGCGGCCTGGCAGGCGGTCGCCGCCGCCGGCCCCTCCAGGGTCGCGGCGGTCGTGCTCAACATCGCGGACGGCCCCGGCGACGCCCCGGACAACGTGTTCGCCGCCGCCGCCGACGAAGTCCGGGCGGCGGGCATACCGCTGCTCGGCTACTCCGACACCGACTACGGCCGCCGGCCCCACGCGGCCGTGGTCGCCGACCTGCTGACCTACCGCCAGTGGTACACCACCGACGGCGTCTACTTCGACCAGGTCGCCGCCCACGCCGGCGCCCTGCCGCACTACCGCCGGCTGGCCACCGCCGCCCGCGCGGCCGGCTGCGGCACCGTCGTCTTCGGGCACGGCGACCACCCCGAACCGGGGTACGCCGAGATCGGCCTGGCCGATCTCCTGGTCACCTTCGAGGGAGACTGGGAGGCGTACCGCGAGATGACCCTCCCGCTGTGGACGGGCCGTCATGCCGCCGCCCACTTCTGCCACCTGGTGTACGACGTACCGGCCGAGGCCGCCCAGGACGTCCTCGCGCTGATCACGGCCCGCCGGGCCGGAGTGGGCTGCGCCGTCCCCGGCTCCGGGGACAACCCCTGGTCGTCCCTGCCGTTCGGCCTGTCGGCCGCCCAGCCGCAACACTGACCGGCCCGTACCCGCATCCAGCGCCCGTTTCCAGAACCGACCCGACCCGGAGTTCGAGTACTGTGACCCGCCGTTCCAGGCCCATGCTGGCCGCCATCGCCCTGACCACCGCCCTGCTGGCCACCTCGTGCAGCGGCTCGGACGAGGGCGACGACGACACCTCCGCCGAAGCGACTGGCCCGGACTCCCCGGCGGCCTCGGCCCCGGCCGTCCCCGGCCCGGACACCCCGACGGCCACCACGCCGTCGGAGACCCCGCCGGGCAGCACGGCGCCGGCCACCCCGGCGCCCGGCACCCCCTCGTCCCCGGGCGCGACGAAACCGGGCGCGACGCCACCGGCGCCCGGCAGCCCCTCGGGCGCCGCACCCACCTCGCCCGCGGGGCAGCCGCCGGCGCCGAAGCCCGGCGGAGCGGTCTGGCAGCCCAAGCCGGGGGTGACCTGGCAGTGGCAGCTCGGCGGCACCCTCGACCAGTCGGTGGACGTCCCCGTCTACGACATCGACGGCTTCGAGCACGACGCCTCGGTGGTCGCCGCGCTGCACGCCAAGGGCCGCAAGGTGATCTGCTACGTCAACGCCGGCTCCTGGGAGGACTTCCGGCCGGACGCCGCCGCGTTCTCCAAGAGCCTGCAGGGCTCGGGCAACGGCTGGCAGGGCGAGAAGTGGTTCGACATCCGGCAGCTCGACAAGCTGAAGCCGCTGATGGCGACCCGCTTCGACATGTGCCGGGCCAAGGGCTTCGACGCCGTGGAGCCCGACCTGCTGGACGCCTACATCAACGAGACCGGCTTCCCGCTCACCGCCGACGACCAGCTGAAGTACAACCGCATGATCGCCGCACTCGCGCACGAGCGCGGCCTGGCGGTGGCGCTGAAGAACGACCTCGACCAGATCCCGGCCCTGGTCGGCGACTTCGACTTCGCCGTCAACGAGCAGTGCGCCGAGTACGACGAGTGCGAGAAGCTCAGCCCGTTCATCAAGGCGGGCAAGGCCGTCCTGCACGTCGAGTACAAGGTACCGACGAGCAAGTTCTGCCCCCAGGCCAAGGCACTGGGCCTGAGTTCGATGTCCAAGCACCTGGAACTGGACGCCTGGCGGCAGCCCTGCTGAGCAGCGGGGTGGTGCCTGAGCCGCCAGGCGCGGGGAGCCGGAGGATTACTTGACGGCCAGCCAGACGACGACGGCCAGCACGGCCACCACCACGACGGCCACGCCGACGATCACGCCGGTGCGGCTGTTGCCGCGACTGCTGCCATAGGTGGAGACGGAGCCGGGCGCCTGGGGGGCCGGGGTCTCGTCGACGAACGCCCGGAACATCTGGGTGTTGCCGGCGGGGTCGTAGTCGTTGTCAGCCATGGCAGGGACTCTAACGAATCCGGCCACCCCGCCGACACCCCGGACCCCCACCGGATTGACCGCCGGCGTCGTGCAACGGCGGTACGACAACCTCGTGAAGACCTCGACGGCGGTGGAATGGCCGCCGCGGGGATCAGGTTGACTTCGGTCATGACCGATAACCGCAGTGACTCCCGCGCCCGTGTGACGCTCGGCACCTCCGACCTCGCGGTGTTCCCGCTCTCCCTCGGCGGCAACGTCTTCGGCTGGACCGCCGACGAGGCACAGTCCTTCGCCGTGCTCGACGCGTTCGCGGCCGGCGGCGGCAACTTCGTCGACACCGCCGACGTCTACTCGGCGTGGGTGCCGGGCAACACGGGCGGCGAGTCGGAGACCATCATCGGCAACTGGCTGCGCAGCCGGGGCAACCGGGACGAGATCGTGGTCGCCACCAAGGTCGGCGCGCACCCCGACTCGACGGGTCTCCGGGCGCACACCGTGAAGGCCGCGACGGAGGAGTCGCTGCGCCGGCTCGGCATCGAGCGGATCGACCTGCTCTACACCCACCGGGACGACACCGACACCCCGGTGGAGGAGTTCATCGGCGCGCTGGACGAGCTGGTGAAGGAGGGCAAGGTCCGGGAGATCGCGGCCTCCAACATCAGCGCGGAGCGGCTCACCGAGTCGCTGGCGTTCTCCGAGCGGGAGGGCCTCGCGAAGTACATCGCCGTCCAGCCGCACTACAACCTGGTCTCCCGTTCGACGTACGAGGGCCCGCTCGCGGACGTCGTCGCCGAGCACGGGCTGTCGGCGCTGCCCTACTTCGCGCTGGCCTCGGGCTTCCTGACCGGCAAGTACCGGCCGGGCGGCGCCGGGGTCGACAGTGCGCGGGCGCAGGGCGCCGGCCGGTACCTGGAGGAACCGCGCGGTCCGAAGGTGCTGGAGGCGCTGGACAGCGTCGCGGCGGAGCACGGGGTCGAGCTCGCCACCGTCGCCCTGGCCTGGCTGGCCTCGCGGCCGACGGTGGCCGCGCCCATCGCCAGCGCGCGGACGGTCGAGCAGCTGCCCCCGCTGCTGGCCGCCGCCGGCCTGCGGCTCGCCCCGGCGGAGCTGGCACTGCTGGACGAGGCCTCGGCGTAGCCGGTGCGCACTGTCCACAGGCTGTGGACGGACTCGGGGAGGCGAGTCCGTCCACAGCCTGTGGACAACTTCCCGGCTCCGGGCGGGCCGGTTACGGCCGCCCGAAGTGGGTCGGGTAGAACCCGCTGCTGATGGTGGAGATCCGCACGTTGCGGCCCGGCCGGGGGGCCTCGACGAACTTGCCGCCGCCCAGGTAGATCCCGACATGGTGGATGCCGGAGGCCCGGCCGCTGTCCGACCAGAACAGCAGGTCCCCGCGCCGCAGGTCGTCCGCCCCGATCGGGGACGTCGCCGCGTACTGGTCGTCGGCGACCCGGGGCAGGCTGATCCCGCTCCTGCGGTAGGCCTGCTGGACGAGCCCCGAGCAGTCGAAGCCGGCCGGCCCGTTGCCGCCCCACACGTACGGCTTGCCCAGCTGGGCGAGGGCGAAGTCGACGGCCGCCTCGGTACTGCCCGACCCGGTCGAGCCGCCGTCCGCGCCGGACGCGGGCGCCGGGGCCGGGGCCGGCGCGGCGGGGGCCGCGCCCTGGCCGACCCGGCTCAGGTAGACGTCGTAGTGGCTGGTGTAGCGCCACTCGCCGCCGACGCCCCTGAACCAGTACTTCGAGCCGTCCCAGCCCTGCTTGACACCGGAGTTCGCACCGCTCGCGGCCACGGGCGCCGACGGGGCGGGGGCAGGGGCGGCGGCCTTGGCCGCCGTCCGGCTCAGGTAGACGTCGTAGTGGCTGGTGTAGCGCCACTCGCCGCCGGCACCCCTGAACCAGTACTTCGAGCCGTCCCAGCCCTGCTTGACCGGCGTCGGCGCGGCGTGGGCCGCTCCGGTACCGGCCGTCAGGCCGACGACGCCCGCGCCCGCGACCACCGTGGTGGCCAGGCAGGTACTCCGTACGGTGCGGTGTATTCGGCTCTCCCCGGGGCGGCCCGCCGGGGCCGGGCGGCCGGGGCGGCGGGCCCGGGCACGGCAGTCGAGGCAGGTGCAGCCCGCCATCACCGGGAGGCCGCCGAGGCCCTCCTCGAAGCCGGCCAGCGCCGGATCGGCGGCCGCGGGTGCGGTGGCTATCCTCATGCGGGTCGTCCTTCCTTTCGCCCGGCCCGGACGGCCGGGGACGGTCCCCCGGCCCGGACACCGGGAGAGGGCACCGAGGCGGCCACTCCCGCCGGGGCGACGAACGCCACCAGCAGGTGCTCCATCAGCGCGCTGCGGGCGGCCTCGTCCAACTCGTGGGCGGTGGCCCGCTCCAGGCGGCGGACCGCGAGGGCGGCGGCCTCCACCGCGTCGTCGACCAGCACGGTGCGCAACCCGGCGTCGAGGTCCGCGAGGCGGCGCCGGCGCATCGAGTCGGCGACCTCCGGCGCGTAGTCGAGCGCCATCGGCTGCACGGAGTAGACCTCCAGGCCGGCCGGGGCGACCTCGGCCGCCAGCGCGCGGGTGAGCTCGTCGGCGAACCACTGCCCGTCCCGCAGCGCCGGCCCGGGGCCCGCGTTGCTGTCGCAGGGCAGGGCGGACGCCGTCCGGGTCAACACCGCGTGGACCTGCTCGCGCAGGTAGTCCTCGTGGTCGGCGATGGACAGCAGGGCCCGGGCCGTGTCCTTGACCCGCCACACGATCAGCAGCCGGACGACGATCGGCGTGCCCGTCCGGTCGACCGCGTTGACCGGCTCGCTGCGCCAGTGCCGCAGCCTGACGTCCACCCGGCGGCGGCGCAGCAGCGGGTTGACCCAGACCAGGCCCGTCCGGCGGACGGTGCCGCGGTAGCGGCCCCAGCGGGTGAGGACCCGGGTCTCACCGCCCGCGTTGGCCAGCAGCCCCGCCAGGGTGAACAGGATCAGCAGTCCGCCTGCGCTGACGGCGGCGACGGACCGGACGGTGACGTCCGGGCTGCCGCTCGCCCTTGCGACGTCGGTGCGGATGTCGGGCAGCACGCTCCAGTACGGGATCACGCCCGCCCGGCTGAGCACCACGAGGACCGTCGCGAGACCGGTCAGCAGAGCGAGCAGGCCGATCCAGCCGGGCAGCGCGATCGCACTGTGCTCGCGCAGCACGGGGTCGATCCGCGGCGGGCGGCGGGAGGTCGTCGCGGGCACCGCCGCGTCCTCGTCGTGCGGGGCGGCCTTGACCGTCCGGCCCCGTGGCGACGGCCGGTCGGCCGACGGCGCCTGCACGGCGTTCACGGGCGGCGCCGGCCGGACGGCGGTCGGCTCGGTGACCGGGCCGCCCTCCAGCGGGTCGGCGACGGTCCGCAGCGCCGACCGCCGGGTGGGCGTGTCGATCGCCGGCTTCGCCGCCTTGGGGAGCGGGCTCGAACCCGCCGTGGGGAGTTCGGCCAGCGCCCTGGGCAGGGCGTTCGCCTGATTGTCGGGTCGCTGCGAAGAATCGCGGGTGACGTCCATGCACGGATCCTCAGGGTCGGTGTGTCGCGCAACGGGCGGCCCGGATCTGACGGGCAGTGCCAGACTCAGGCTAAGTTCATACGTCATCAAATGCGACATTTAACGCTTAGCGTGTCGACATCCGCTGACGAACCGTCCGAGTCCGAACTGACGCGCAGGCACATGATTGGTGGGTTGGCGAACGAAGTCAGTCCTCGTACGTAGTACGCCTGCGGCGTCCGGAGCCGTGTCCGAACACCCGGCGGGTGATCAGCCCCACGGCGGCAAGGAGCAACAGGACGCCGGAGAGCACCGCCCGCCAGCCTCCCTGCGCCGGACGGGACTGCTGGTGGGCCGCACCGGCGGGCGGCGCGGCCAGCGCCCGGCCCGGCCCGCCGGTCGTACGGTCGGCCTCCTCCCCCGCCGCCGCGACGGGCACGCCCAGCAGGTCGGCCGACAGCGGGAGCGCCCGGGTGGATCCCTTGGGCCCGGCCGGGGCCGGGGTGGCCGGGGTGGCCAGGGGCGAGGCCGGGGCGGACGAGGCAGCCGGGGCGGACGGGGACGGGGTGCCTGTGCCGGACGGAACCGCCGACGGCGTGGGCGACGCGGCGCGGGACGGGGCGACCGGGAGGGCGGACTGGGGCGGAGCCGTCGTCAGGACGGCCGTCGGACTGCCGGACGGGCCGCCGGACGGACGGGCGGACGGGCTCGGAGCGGGCCCTGCGGACAGACCTGCGGCCGGGCTCGCGACGGGGCTCGTGACCGGGACGCCGGCCGGCGCGGAGGACGGCACCGGCGTACTCGGCAGACTGCTCGGCAGCACGCTCGGGCCCGCGCTCGGCCCTGCGCTCGGCCCTGCGCTCGGCCCAGCCGAAGGCTGCCCGGGCACCACGGGCGCCGGCGACGGGGACACCGCCGGGGCAGGGGTCGACGGGACGAGCTGGGGCGCCGACGCGGACGCCGACGCGGACGCGGACTCCGAAGGCCGTCCGGACGGCGGTGGGGAGGCGGCAGCCGGGCGGGAGGGCGACGGCGAGGCGGCGGGCACCGGAGTGGGAACAGGAACGGGGACGGGGACGGGGACGGGGACGGCGGCGGGGACCGCCACCCGCACCGCCACCGGGTCGGCCGCCGTTCCGTTGCCGGCCCGGTCGGTGGCGGTCACGACGAGCGCCTGGTCGCCGTCCGCGAGATCCCGGAAGGCCGTGCAGCTCCAGCTGCCGTCGACGGCGGCCACGGCCGTGCACGCCACCGCCCGGACGGCCGTGGCGGGCGCGCCGAGGCGGGCGGTGACCAGCACGGTCGTGCCCGGCTCGGCGCGGCCGGTGAAGCGGGGCCGGGCGACGCGGACGGTCTCGCCCGCCACCGGGGCGGTGAGGACGGGCCGGGCCGGCGCGACGGTGTCGACGACCAGGGGGGTGGCCGGGCCGGGCGTGCGGTGGCCGGCCGCGTCGACGGCGGTGGCGGTGAGCCGGTGCGGGCCGTCCACGAGGGTCTCGACCGGCAGGCAGGACCACCCGCGGTCGGGGCGCACGGCGGTGCTGCAGAGTTCGGCGACCGGGCGGGCGCCGTCCGGCTGGTCGGTGACCGAGACGGTGCTGTCGGGGTCGCCGGTGCCGGTCAGCAGCAGGCCCGGGTCGTTGGTGTACTCGGGCAGGGTGAGGGCGGGGGCGGCCGGCGGGCGGGTCTTCACGGTGATCCGGACGGGGTCGCCGGTCAGCACCAGGCCACCGGTGGTGGTCTCGACCGGGGTCAGCTGGTGGACGCCCTCGGCCAGTGGGGCGTCGGGGCGGCAGCTCCAGCCGCCCGCCTGGTCGGCGGTGGCGCGGCAGAGCGTGGCGTCGCCCTCCCGGACGTCGAGGCCCGCGCCCGGGACGGCGCCTTCGCCGTGGATCCCCGGGCGGGCGTCGGCCACCGTGGTTCCCGGGACGGGGGTGCCGATCTCGGGCCTGGCGGCGCCGACGGTCAGCTTGATCCGCTGGTCCTCGACCGCGCCGGAGTCGGCGAAGCCGCCGGGGGCGACCAGTTGCGAGGCGTCCCGGCCGATCCGGAGCCGGGCCCAGGTGTCACCGGCCGCGGCTCCGGCCGGGACAATCCACTCCAGGTCCGCCGTGGTGGCCCCGGCGGGGGTCTCGGCCTGCACGCGTTCGGTGGCGTCGAACTTCCCGTTGTGGTCGAAGTCGATCCACCCGGCCAGGGTGGCCGGGCCGCTGCCGGCGGCGACCGGCACGCTCAGCCGGTAGTAGTGCCCGATGGCGGCGGCCGCCGGGTACCCGACGGCGGGGTCGGCGCCCTGGTACTCGGTGCGCCCGGGCTGTGCCGGTGGTGGCGGCTGGCCGGCGAAGACGCTGCGGCGGCCGGCGCCGCCGTCCCGTTCGACCGGCGGCGCGGCGGTGTCCGGCCGACTCGCCGCCCTGGCCGCCGGGCGGGCGTCCGAGCCGAGCAGGAGGTCGGTGGCGAGGTGGGAGGCGTTGGCGTAGCCGGCGGGTGCGCTGCCGACCTGCTCGTCGAGGGTGACGGTGTAGGCCTGCTTCAGCGCGGCGGGCTCGGTGGTGCTGCCCGCGCGGGCGGTACTGCGCTGCTCGACCCGCAGGGTGGCGGTGGTGAGGGTGCCGGCGAGTTCGAGGCTGCCCTCGGCCGCCGCGTCGGGCGCGCCGTCGGCGGCGCCGTCGGCCCCGGCGGGGGCGAGCGCGTTCCCGGCCACCGTCCAGCCGGTCCAGTCCGTCCGGGCGAGGAGGGCGGGTGCGGCGGGCGAGCCGCCGGTGACGGTGAGCCGGGTGGCGGTGCCGGTGGTGCCGCCCTTGCCGGTGGCGAGCCCGGCCAGGCCGCTGACGTGCACCCTGGGGTTGCGCACCGCGCGGGAGAAGGAGATCTGGAGGCTCCCGACGGTCCGCCAGGAGCCGTCCGCCAGTGGGCGGTCCTCGGTGCTGCGGAAGGTCTCGGCCGGGTCGCCCGGCCTGCGCCCGTCGGCGTAGCCGGCGGCCCGGCCGGCACCCGGGGGACGGTCGGCGAGCCGGCCGGGTTCGGCGGTGACGGTGACGCCGGGAACGGCGGCGAAGTCGAGTCGGACGGTGAGCCCGGAGGGCAGTCTCGCCTCGCGCTGGGCGGACCAGGCGTCAGGTGACTGCTGGGCCTGGGAGAGCGGCGAGTTCCAGCCAAGAAGCAGCCCGGTCGCCAGGGTGGCGGCCGCCGCGGCTCCCGGCAGTCGTCGGCGTGCGCGGCGCGGGCCGGCCGGGTGCGGACCGTGGTCGGGCCGGATGGCGTCGTGGGAATACTGTCGGCTCATCCGGCTCTCCTTCGATGTCGGCTGCCCGGGGGCAGTCTGGGCACAAGATCCGACAAAACGGAATCACGATCCTGAGCCGGTAATACTGCGACACCAACGGCATTGTCCAGGTCATACCCAAATGGCCGCCCCCCTCCCGGCCCCGTCCTCGACCGAGTGGCGCAGTGGCGGGTGATGTCACTCGGAGTGAGATATTCCGGCCGGTACCGGCCTGGCGACAACCTCCCGTTACTGACCAGTATTTGACCATTCATCGGCCCCATCTGTTCGAATTGCCCGGGGGCTCAGTAGAGTCGGCGCCCGTGACCATAAATCCGGTACTCATCAAGAGCAGTTTCGCGATCGTCGAACCCCACGGCGCCGACGTCGCCGGGTACTTCTACCAGCACCTGTTCGAGCACAACCCCGGTGTCCGCAGCCTTTTCGCCGAGCATCTGAGCGACCAGCAGGACCGCCTCTGGGCGGCGCTCGGCGCACTGGTCACCCACCTGGAGGACACCGAGACGCTCGTCGGCATCCTGCAGGACCTCGGCCGCCGGCACGCCGCCTACGGCGCGCTGCCCGAGCACTTCCCGGCCGTCGGGGCGAGCCTGCTGGCGACCCTGGCCCACTTCGCCGGCGAGGAGGCCTGGACGCCGGAGGTCGAGGAGTCCTGGACGGCCGTGTACGGAGTCGTCTCCGGCACGATGTCCGAGGCGCTCACCGCCGCCAAGAACAGCGCTTCCTGAGGCCGGCGCGGTGCCCTTCGACCCCGCGGTCATCCGCGCCAGCTTCGCCGTCGTCGAGCGCCGCGCCGACCACATGGCCAAGTACTTCTACGCACACCTGTTCACCAACAATCCCGGCGTCCGGGACTTCTTTCCCGAACACATGGAGGAACAGCGCGACCGGCTGTTCGCCGCGCTCACCCAGCTGGTCCTGCGGCTGGAGACCCCGGAACAGCTCACCGGCTACCTGCGTGCGCTCGGGCGCGACCACCGCAAGTTCCAGGCCGCGCCCGAGCACTACCCCGCCGTCGGGGCCAGCCTGATCGCCGCCCTGCGGCATTTCTCCGGCCATTCCTGGACGCCCGAGATCGAGAGCGCCTGGGCCGCCGCGTACGCGGTGATCACCGAGGTGATGACCGGCGCCGCCGCCGAGGCGGAGGCCGAGCCGGACTCCCCCGCCTGGTGGGAGGCCGAGGTGACCGGCCGCCGCCGGGGCGCCCCCGACATCGTGGTGCTCACGCTCAGGCCGGAACGCCCGTACCCGTTCCGGGCCGGTCAGTACCTGACCGTCTGCTCGCCCCGGGTGCCGCGGGTGTGGCGCCCGTACTCGATCGCCAACGCGCCGCGCGCCGACGGGACCCTGGAACTGCACGTGCGCCGGGTGCGGAACGGGCAGCTCAGCACCGCCCTGGTCGACGACGTGCTGCCCGGCGAGCGGCTGCGGCTCGGCCCGGCGCTCGGCGACGCGGGCCTGGTGCCCGGCTCACGCAGGCCGCTGCTCGCGGTGGCCGGCGGCACCGGCTGGGGGCAGGTCAAGGCGCTGCTGGAGGAACTCGTCCGGGCGCCCGAGCCGCGCCGGGCCGTCGTCTTCCTCGCGGCCCGCGACGACGCCGACCAGTACGACCTGGGCGCCGTCCGGGAGCTGGTCGGGCGCTACGACCGGCTGGAGGTGCTGCTGGCCGCCCCCGCCGACCGTGCGGACCGCGAGACGGGCGCCCGGCTGATCACCAGCAGGCTGACCGAGCGCGGCGACTGGGAGGGCTGGGACATCCACCTCTCGGGGCCGCCCGACCTCGCCCCCGAACTCACCGGGCTGCTGGTCGGGCTGGGCGCCGACCCCGCCCTGATCCGGCACGACCCGGTGCCGGAGACGTTCAACCGGACCCGGCCGCTCGTCCCGTCCGACTGGTTCCTGGACCAGCGGGACGTGCCGTGGATCAACCGCACCGAGCTGGGCACCGGGGCGGACGACCGTCCGGCCGCCGTGGAGGAGACCGCGCCGGCCGTGGTGGACGTCGAGATCTGAGCCGCCGGGGACAACGCAGGAGCCCCGCCGGCCTGATGGCCGACGGGGCTCCTGTTTCAGCTGGTGCGCTCAGCAGGATTCGAACCTGCAACCTCTTGATCCGTAGTCAAGTGCTCTATCCGTTGAGCTATGAGCGCTTTCGGATGCCTTGCGGCGCCCTGCGGTACTCGGGAAAGCCTACCCGATCCGGGAGCCCTCCCCGCACACCCGGCCCGGCGTGTGCGGTGCAAACGGCGAGGCCCCTGGCCGGAGCCCGGGGCCTCACGATTGCGGTGCGCTCAGCAGGATTCGAACCTGCAACCTCTTGATCCGTAGTCAAGTGCTCTATCCGTTGAGCTATGAGCGCTCGCCCTGGTGTTCGTTCTGCCGGGGCGGTGCGGGAACAACATTACATGACCTGCGACGTGGGGCGAAATCGTTTGATCCCGCCCCCGGCGGGGCCGCAGGAGCCCGCACGGAAAAGCCCCGCCGGCCTGGTGGCCGACGGGGCTTTCGGAGGCGGAGGCTGAGGGATTTGAACCCTCGATGGGCTTGAAGGCCCAAACCGCATTAGCAGTGCGGCGCCATAGACCGGACTAGGCGAAGCCTCCTCCACACAAGGAGCGTTCCCGCATGGCGGATCCGTTCCGTGTGCCAGTGATGATGCCACAACCTACCGGCCCGGCACCAACCACTGCGTACGTTACTAGGCGGGTCGTCCCGTCCGCAAAGAACAATGAGATACTTCCGTCTCCGGAGGAGCTGCCCTGAGCCGAGGAGACCTGTCGACGTGAGCAGCAGGCCGATCCGAGGCGCTGCTCGCCTCGCCGCCATACTCGACGCCCTGCCCGACGCGCTGCTGCTGGTGAACAGCAACGGCACCGTCGTCGATGCCAACAACGCCGCCGTGCAGAGCCTGCAGGCACCCGGCACCTCGCTGGTCGGCATGGGCGTGCTCGATCTCTTGCCCGAGTTCGACCCCAGCCGCATCCCGGGGTCGATGCGCCCCGCGCCGCGGGAGGACGACGAGCTCGACCGACCCGTACGGATGACCGCCCGGCGCACGGACGGCACTGCCTTCCCCGTCGAGGTCTCCGGCAACGACTTCGCGGACGACGGGGCGAGCGAGGGCCGCGGCTACGCGCTGTCGCCGCTCGTGCCCCACGACCCGTACCGGGACGGCCCGCGGCAGTCCTCCGGCAGCGACCTGCTGCTGCTGCTCGTCCGCGACCTCTCCAGCCGGCTCGGTGTGGAGGCGGAGCTGCGCCGCCAGCACAAGCAGACCGAGATGATCCTGCGGGCCGCCGCCGAGGGCGTCCTCGGCGTGGACCTGGAGGGCCGGTGCGTGCTGGTCAACCCGGCCGCCGCGCACATCCTGGAGTACCGGGCGAGCGAGCTGGGCGGGCGCGAGCTGCACCCGCTGATCCAGCACTCCAAGGCCGACGGCACCCCGCTGACGCTGGAGGAGTCCGCCCTCCTCGACACCCTCACCTCGGGCCGCAAGCACCGGGTGCGCGGCACCGTGCTGTGGCGCAAGGACGGCCGGCCGGTGACGGTCGACCTGACCACCGCCCCCGTCCGGGACGGCGACCAGCTGGTCGGCGCGGTGATGACGTTCACCGACCGCACCCGCGAGCTGGCGCTGGTCGCCCGCAACGAGCACCTCACCGCCGTCCTGGAGTCCGAGCTCGGCGGCGCCCTGACCGCTCTGCACCGGCGGATCGACGCCCTCGCCGGCGACCCGGCCGGCCAGCTCTGGCCGGAGGCCAACTGGACGCTGCGCCGGCTCGCGGACGAATGCCGGCGGTTCGGCAAGCTGATCGACGGCGTGCTCTCGTACCAGCGCTTCGAGGACGGCGCGGAGAACGGGCAGAGCCCGCTCCAGCGCGTGCCCGTCGGCCTGGACGAGGTCGTCCGGCAGGCCGTCGCGGACGCCGGGGAGCTGGTCGGCGCGGGCCGGGTGCGGTTCTCCGTGCACGCTGCCGCCGTCGAGGTGATCGCGGACGAGGACCGGCTCGCGCAGGCGCTGGCCCACCTGGTCGCGGACGTCAGCGGCGTCGCCCTGTCACTGGACGCGGTGTCCCCCGCCGACGGCGCCGCCCCCGCCCCGGCCGGGCTCCCCTCCACCGGCGGGGACGCGCCGACCGTGGTGCTGGCCGCCGCGCAGCGCGGCGAGGTGGCCCGGGTCGAGATCCGCGGCCCCGGCCTCGGTGGCAGCCCCGTCCACCTGCCGATAGCGCGCAGCGTGGTCGAGCGGCACGGCGGCGTGCTGCAGTCGCACGAGCTGCCGAACCGGGCCGGCACCACGTACGTGGTCGAGCTGCCGCTGGACCCGGTCGCGGCCAAGGCCGCCGCCGAGCGCGCCGCCACGACCGGACGCCGGGACACCCCCAAGGAGAGCGACACCGCGGTGCTGCCCGACCTGCCGGGCATCCCGCAGCTGCCGGAGGCGCCCCGCGCGCAGGACGGCGAGGGCAGCGGGAACGCCGAGGACGAGAAGACGGCTCAGGACGCCCCCGTCCCCCGGCCCGCCGCCGAGGAGCCGGCCGCGAGCCGGCCGCCCGAGGCCGAGGCGCCCGCCGCACAGCGGCCCGCCGGCCCCGAGCACTGGCACGAGGCGCCCGCCGCGCCCAGGACGGCCCCGGGCGGCGGGGTGACCCTCGGGCGCCCCGCCCCCGGCCAGTGGAACGGCGACGGGAGCGACCCCGCCTACGGCCGGCCGGCCGCCGGTGCCTCGGAGCAGCCCGAGCAGGACGACCCCTGGCGCGGCGACGACGGCAGCGGCACGGCGTACGCCCTGCCCGTCGGGGGCAGCGACCGCAGACGAGAGCGCCGTGAGCAGGCCCAGGCGCAGGCCGAGTCGCAGGCGCAGAAGCCCGCCCTCGGACCGATCGCGCTCGGCCCCGGGCCGTCCGCCCCGGCCGAGGTGCCCGCTCCGGCGGCGCCGGCCGAGCCGGTGCCGGCGCCCGCCGCGAGTGGTGCCGAGCGCGGACCGCTGGCCCTCGGTCCGGGCGGCCCGGCCGCCGACGGCGAGCCCGTCCCGGCCCAGCCCTCCCGGCGGCGGCGGGCGCTGCCGTCCGGCGAGGAACAGCCGGCCACGTTCTCACTCCCCGGTGTCCCGGACCCCGGCACGCCCCTGTACCCCGGCCTGGAGAACGCGCTGCCCACCGGCCCGGCCCCGGCTCCGCCCGAGGCGGGCGCCGTGCAGCCCACCGGCCGCCGGCGCCGGCTGGCCGTGCCGCCCGGCGGCGAGGCCGACGCCCGCCCCGAGGAGCAGAGCGCCCCGGCGCAGGCCCCTGCGGCGGCCGCTGGTCCGGCTGCATCCGGCGAGCTGGAGATCGCCCGGCCGGCGCTGCCCGCGACCACGACCGCGACGGCGCAGGCCGCCCTGCCGGCCGAGGCCGGCGACAGCGAGCCGACGCCGCCGCAGCCGGTGGGCAGCGGGCTGGGCGAGCTCAGCCCGCCGCGTCCGATGGGCGCCCCGGGCGGCGGCTTCGCCGGTGCCTTCCCGGCGGCCTTCCCGGCCGCTCCGCCCGTTCCCGCGCCCGCCGCACAGGCAGAGGGCGGGGGGGCGGTGGAGGCCCGCACTCCCCCGCGTCCGATGGCCGAGCTGGCGCCCGCCGGCACCGGCGAGGGCGCGCCCGCCCCGGCGGCGGACCCGCCGACGATGATCACTCCCGCCGTCGACGGGAACCCGCGCCGCCTGCTGGTCTGGCCCGAGCCCGACCCGGCCACCCGGCAGGCCCTGGAGGACCGCGGCTACCACCCGGTGATCGTCCGCTCCCGCGAGGAGGTGGACGCGCAGGCCTCCGGCTTCCCGGCGGCGCTCTTCGTCGACCCGCTGACCGGCCCGATCACCCGCACCGCCCTGCAGTCACTGCGGACGGCCGCGCTGAACAGCCGGGTGCCGGTGCTGGTCACGGCCGGGCTCGGCCAGGCCACCCGGGACGCCGCGTACGGGGCCGACCCGGCCGTCCTGCTGCGCGCCCTCGCGCCGCGCGACGGCGAGAACCACGCGCCCCGGGTGCTGCTGGTCGAGGGCGACCCGGACATCGCGGCCGCCATGATCGGCTCGCTGGAGCGGCGCGGCATGCACGTCGAGCACGCCTCGGACGAGAACGACGCGGTTGCCCGGGCCAGCAGCGTGCAGCCCAACCTGGTGGTGATGGACCTGGTGCAGATCCGGCGCCGCCGGGTCGGCCTGCTGGACTGGCTGCGCGCCAACGACCGGCTGCACCGCACCCCGCTGGTCGTCTACACGACGGACGGCCTCGACCGGAGCGAACTGCCCCGGCTGCGGACGGGCGAGACGGTGCTGTTCCTGGCCGAGCGCTCGACCACCGCGGACGTGCAGTCGCGGATCGTCGACCTGCTGGGCCGGATCGGCTCGCTCGGTGAGCCGGGCGCCGGACCGGCCGGCGCCGGTGTCATGAGGCTGGCCGAGCGCTGAAGCGCCGTGAACGCCGTCGGGCCGCCCCTCCTCAGGGC
>NZ_JBHUWW010000067.1:0-45985 GCF_042669755.1 Kitasatospora sp. NPDC057223
GGTTACATTCCGAACCCGGAAGCTAAGCCTCAAAGCGCCGATGGTACTGCAGGGGGGACCCTGTGGGAGAGTAGGACGCCGCCGAACAATTTTTCCGAAGAACCCCCACCCGATTCCGGGTGGGGGTTCTTTGCGTTTGTGCAAGATACGATCGCGGTATGGCACGACCTGGCCCCAAGGCCCACCCCGAACCCCAGCCGCGTACCGAGCCCTTCAGCTTGTCTACCGATCCCTTTTCGATGGAGACCTCGCACGAGGTGGCAGGCCTCTACCTGGCCCCGCCGGAGCGCGTCCTTGCTCTGCACGTGGATGCGGAGACTCTGCTGCGGCCGAAGCTCCGGACGGCGCTGGAGACCCTCAAGGACGAGCCGCTCCCCGCACCGGTGACCGCCCTGCTCTCCTCGCTGGACAGCACGACCGACAAGGTCTCCGGGACGCTGCACCGCCGGCGTCGCGGTGTCGCGTTCCGCCAGTACCTCGCCCGGTTGGACAAGGAGCTGCCCGAGGGCGGCGAGGTCCATCTGATCTGCGACAACTACTTCACGCACAAGTCGCCGACGGTGATCAACTGGCTGCGGGTCCACCCGCGCTTCACCATGCACTTCGCGCCCGACGAGGCGGCCTGGCTCGCGCACGTCGAGCGGTGGTTCGCCTACCAGGCGGCGCGTGAGGGCTTCCACGGGGACAAGTCCTCGGCCGTCGCGCAGTCCGAGGGTGTGGCCGGCTGGCTGAACGGCGAAACAGCTGCCCAGGGCGCCGACGGCGACGAGGAGAGCGGTGCGGGCGTGTACGTGTGGGTGAAGCCCCGCTACTGAGTCGCCCCGGTCTGAGCCGGCCGGGCCTGAGGCTGCCAGGGCCGGGGCCGGGCCCTACAGCCGCCCGGCTGCCTTCATGGCCAGATAGGCGTCGGCGAGAGCCGGGGCCAGCGCGGTCGGCGGGGCGTCGAGCACGGTGACGCCGTGCCTGGTGAGCCGTTCGGCGGTGTGGCGGCGTTCGGCCCGGGTCTGTTCGGCCGCTGCCGCGCCGTAGACGGCGTCGAGGGTGCCGCGCGCGGCTGCCAGCTCGTCCAGGTGGGGGTCGGAGACCGAGGCCAGGACGATCTCGTGGCGTCTGGTGAGCTGGGGCAGCAGCGGGAGCAGGCCGTCCTCCACGGGGGCCGCGTCGAGGCCCGTGAGCACCACGATCAGTGACCGGTGGGGCGCCATCCGCAGGGCGGTGGAGACCAGCGAGCGCATGTCGGTCTCGAAGAGGGCGGGCTCCAGCAGAGCCATCGCGTTCGTGAAGGCCGGCAGGATCTCGGACGGGGACCGGCCGGCCACGGACGCCCGCCCCCGGACGTCGTGGGCGAGCAGGTCGACCCGGTCGCCGGCCTTGGTGGCCAGGGCGGTCAGGAGCAGCGCGGCGTCCAGCGCGGCGTCCAGGCGGGGGGCGTCACCGACCCGCCCGGCCGAGGTGCGGCCGGTGTCGAGCACGATCAGGATGTGCCGGTCGCGTTCGGGGCGCCAGGTGCGGACGGCGACGGTGTTCCGCCGGGCGCTGGCCCGCCAGTCGATGGAGCGGACGTCGTCGCCCGGCAGGTACTCGCGCAGTGAGTCGAACTCGGTGCCCTGGCCGCGGGTCAGGACCGAGGTGCGGCCGTCCAGTTCGCGCAGCCGGGCCAGCCGCGACGGCAGGTGCTTGCGGCTGTTGAACGGCGGGAGGGCGCGCAGCGTCCACGGCACCCGGTGGGAGCCCTGACGCGCGGCCAGGCCGAGCGGCCCGAGCGAGCGGATCGTCACCCGGTGCGCGTGGTGGTCACCCCGTCGGGTGGGGGCGAGCACGGTGGTGACGCGCCGGCGCTCGTGGGCGGGGACCAGGACGGTGTGCCGGGAGGCGGTGGTGGCGGTGCCCGGCCGCCAGGCGGACGGCGGCCAGGCGTCCCGCAGACGCGCCCGGAGCGGTCGGCCGGACGGGTTGGTGACGGTCAGTTCGACGGTGGCGGGCTCGCCGAGGCGTACCGAGGTGTCGCCGCTGCGGACGATCCGCAGCCGGCGCACGGGTGCCGCGAGCAGTACGTCCGCCAGGACGGCGAGGAGCAGTGCCCCGGTGACCGCCCCGACCCCGGCGAAGGACGGCACGAGCAGGCCCACGACGAGCGCGCCGAGGGCGGCGAGCAGGGCGGTTCGCCCGGTGAGGGCCATGCGGATGCTCCCTAGCAGCTGTCGGGCGGGGTGGTGGGGCGGCGGTCGCGGCGCCGGGTCAGCGCGGCGCGGGCGTCTGGGCGAGCACGGCCTGGATCACCGAGTCGGCGGTGACGCCCTCCATCTCCGCCTCGGCCCGCAGCTGCACGCGGTGGCGCAGGGCCGGCAGGGCGAGCGCCTTGACGTCGTCGGGGGTGACGAAGTCGCGTCCGGCCAGCCAGGCCCAGGCCCGGGAGGCGCCGAGCAGGGCGGTCGCGCCGCGCGGGGAGACGCCGATCGACAGGGACGGCGACTGCCGGGTGGCCCGGCAGAGGTCGACGATGTAGGCCAGCACCTCGGGGGCGACGGTGAGCTTGGCGATCTCGGCCTGCGCGGCCAGCAGGTCGGCGGGGCCGGCCACCGGGCGTACGCCGGCTGCGGCGAGGTCGCGCGGGTCGAAGCCGGCGGCGTGCCGGGACAGGACCTGGAACTCCTGGTCGCGGGAGGGCAGCGGCAGGATCAGCTTGAGCAGGAAGCGGTCGAGCTGGGCCTCGGGGAGCGGGTAGGTGCCCTCGTACTCCACCGGGTTCTGGGTGGCGGCGACGAGGAAGGGCACCGGCAGCCGGCGGGGCGCGCCGTCGACGGTGACCTGGTGCTCCTCCATGGCCTCCAGCAGGGCGGCCTGGGTCTTGGGCGGCGTGCGGTTGATCTCGTCCGCGAGCAGCAGGTTGGTGAAGACCGGGCCGGGCTGGAAGGAGAACTCGGCGGTGCGGGCGTCGTAGACCAGGGAGCCGGTGACGTCGCCCGGCATCAGGTCCGGCGTGAACTGGATCCGCTTGGTCTCCAGGCTCAGCGCGGTGGAGAGGGTGCGGACGAGGAGGGTCTTGGCGACGCCGGGCACGCCCTCCAGCAGGACGTGGCCGCCGCAGAGCAGGGCGACGACGAGACCGGTGACGGCGGCGTCGTTCCCGACCACGGCCTTGGCGATCTCGGCGCGCAGCGCGGTGAGGGCCTGCCGGGGGTCGTTGCCCGCCGGGTCGGCGGTGCTGGGGGTGGCGGCGGTGGCCTGCTCGGTCACGGCTGTCGTACCTGCCTTTCGAGGGCGTCCAGATCGTCGGCGAGCCGCAGCAGCGCGGTGTCGTCGGTGGGGGGCGGGCCGTACAGCAGGAACTGGACGGCGGCGGCGGTGCGGTCGCCCGCCAGGCGGTCGGCGGCGGCCGCGCAGAACGCGACGGGGTCGGGGGCGCCGTGGACGAGCGGGACACCGAGCACGGGGGCCAGCCGGTGCAGGGCGGCGAGGCGCAGGGCCTCGGCGGCCCGGCCGCGGGCCTTCGCGCGGCGGTAGAGGCGAGCCCGGCCCTCGGTGGTCTCGGCGGCGCGGACGACCACGGGGAGGTTCTCGCTGACCACCGGGCCCAGCCGGCGGGCCCGCCAGGCGGCGGCGAGGAGGGCGGCGACGGCGAGCTGCAACCCGGCCCAGTACCAGCCGGCCGGGATGAAGTCGGCGATGCTCTTCTGCTGCGACTCGGGCACGGTGGTGCTGTAGTCCGGCAGGTACCAGGTGAGCCGGGGCTGCGAGCCGAGCAGGCCGAGGGCGAGCGAGGCGTTGCCGTCCTCGTCGATCCTGTCGTTGGTGAGGAAGGTGCCGCCGCCGAGCACGATGATGTCGGCGCCCGTACCGGCGGGCTCCCGGACGAGGGCGTACGCGCTGTGCCGCGGGTAGCAGCCCGTGCCGTGCGGGCCCGGCAGGTAGAGCAGCTCGCCGAGGCCGGCGGTGCCGGCCCGGACGGCGTCCGGCAGTGCGCAGCCGGCCGGGGTGCTGCGGGGTGCCGCGTAGTCCGTGCTGTCGCCCTGGGCCGCCTGGCGGACGGCCGGGGCCAGGGCGGCGAGGGTCTCGCCGCTGGGGGAGAACAGCACCAGGCGGGAGTGGTGGGCCGCCGCGAGGGCGCGCAGTTGGCCGGCGGAGAGGCGGTCCGGATCGGGGACGACGAAGGTGTCGGGGCCGGCCGGGCGGGCGGTGGCGTCGGTGGTGGTGCCGACGGTGAGGCCCTGCCGTTCCAGCAGGCGGACCACGGCGTGGGTGCCGTCGGGGTCGGTGGAGCGGGGGTCCAGCGCGGGGTAGCGGCTGTTGTTCTGGAGGCCGGCGAGCAGCAGGCCGGCCAGCAGCAGCAGAACGGTGGCGAGCAGGTACCAGCGGGCGCGCCGCCAGAGCCCGCGGCCGGTGGGCGCCAGGCTGGTGCGGGCGGCCTCGGGGGCGGGTACCTCTCCCGGCGCGGTCGGCGGCGCGTCGGGTCGGTCCGGTGCGCCCGGTGCGGGTGGTGCGTCGGGTATCGCCGGGGCGGGGGTGCCGGTGCCGGTCATACCGCGCCTTCCGGGGTCGGGGCGAGCACCGGGCGGGTGCGTTCGAGGGCCTGGTCCAGGTCGCCGAGCAGTCGGTAGGCGGCCTGGTCGGCGGCGCGGTCGCCGTACGCGACGGCGTCGAAGGTCCGGGCGGCCTCGGCGAGGGCGGCGGCGTGGGCGGGCAGGGCGCGGGCGGCCTCGGCGGCGGCCTCGTCCGTGGTGCGCCCGGGGCGGGGGTCGAGCAGTGTGCGCTCCTCCAGCGCCCGGACGAGGGCGCGCATCTGCTCGCGCACCGCGTCGTTCCAGGCACCGGCCGCGGCCAGCCGGCGGGCCTCGGCGCGGTGCTGGTCGGCGGTCCGGGCGTGCTCGCCGGCGAAGAGGGCGGTGCTGGTGCGGGCGGCGCGTCCGGGGGCGCCCAGGCGCCACCAGACGGCGGCGCCGACGACCAGGGCGACCGCGGCGAACAGGACCAGGCCGGTGCCGCCGGTGGTGGCGCTTCCGACCCCCTCCAGGGCCTTGCTGAACTGGTCCCAGAACCAGCTGGTGGCCCGCTCCAGGAGGCTCGGGTCGTGCCGGTGGTAGGCGGGGTTCAGCAGCTCGTCGCGGGCGGCGTCGCGGGCCGGGTCGCGCGGGATCGTGACCGGGGCGCCACCGGCCGGCAGCGCCACCTCCCCCCAGGTCGGCATCCGGTCAGAGCCTCGGTGCGGCCGGGTCGCCGGCGCCGTTCCAGCTCGTGCCGCCGTACTCGGGCAGGCCTGCGGCGCGGGCCAGCTCGATGTCCAGGGCCTCGCGGCGGATCCGCTGGTCGACGTAGACCAGCACGTTGATCGCGGCGCCCGCCGGGATGGTGATCGTGCCGGCGATCAGGCCGCCGATCGCGACGGCGATCAGCGCGGCGGGCGGGAGCGCGACGTCGAGACCGGCGGTGAAGCCGGAGTCGGCGCTGCCGAGCAGTTCGTCGCCGCTCAGGATCACGGCGGCGATCGAGAACGGGATGGCGATGATTCCGGCGGTGAGGGCCAGCAGGAGCCGGCTGAGCAGGTTGATGCCGACGATCCGCCACCGGGAGCCCCGGACCAGGCGCAGGGAGCGGGAGAGCGCCGTCCGGATGCCCTGCTTCTCCAGCATCAGCGCGGGCGCCGCCAGGCTCAGCTGGATCGAGACCCAGTAGGCCAGCAGGGCGCCCAGGACGGCGAGCAGCACCAGCGGTGCCGTCGCGCCCGCGCTGAGCTCCCCGGCGATGGCGTAGCCGATCAGCGGCGCCGCGAAGAGGGCCAGGATGCCGAGGCAGATCACGCCGATGAGCAGGGTCAGGCCGACCTGCGGGAGCAGCCGGGGCCGGGCGTCGCGCCAGACCTCGCCCAGGGTGACCGGCCGGCCGAGGACGGCCCGGCTGACCAGCATGGTGAGCATGGCGGTGGCGACGACCGTGATGAGCAGGCTCACCGGCACCTTCGCCACGGTGGCCACGGTGGGCAGGATGCTGTCCGGCTGGTCGTAGGACCACCAGAGCAGGGCCGTGCTGATCGTCTGCTCGACCGCGGAGAGGCCGAGCGAGACGCCGAGGGCCGTGCGCCAGTGCTTGCGGACGGTGGAGACCGCGCCGTCGAGGATCTCTCCGACGCCCAGCGGGCGCAGCGGGATGATGCCGGGCTTCGGGCTCAGCGGTGCGCCGCCCCAGGGCTGCGGGCCCCACTGCTGCTGTCCGCCGCCCCACTGCGGGGGGCCGGGCTGCTGCGGGACGCCCCACTGCTGCGGGGGCTGCTGCGGGGGCCGGGGGCTGCCGTAGCTGCCGCCCCAGGCCGGTGGTGTGGTCTGATGCGGTGATGACTGCCCGGGTAGGGGGGCAGGTGCGTCGGCCGACGGCCGGCCTTCCTGATGGGGAGGCTCGGACGAGCTGGGCGGGGCCCAGCCCGGGGTGTCGGTCATCACTGCTCCTGGGAGGGGGCGTCGGGGTCGCAGGACGGATCGGCGCCCTGTGCGGCCCATCGTGCCATGGTGGGTGCGGACGCCCCAGGGGTATCCGGTTGCTGATCGACAACAGCCCTTCCGGGACGGACGGGCTGTCGCCATTCGTCCGGTTTGGGCGAATTACGGTGAAGGGTTGCACGAGGAATGACACGGCTGTGCCGCAGGTCACAATCCGGTAATGAGAAGATGGAAGCATGAAGGGACGCGTCCTCGTCGTAGATGACGACTCCGCACTGGCCGAGATGCTCGGCATTGTGTTGCGTGGTGAGGGTTTTGAGCCGTTTTTCGTTGCCGATGGGGACAAGGCGCTGGCCGCGTTCCGGGAGACCAAGCCCGACCTGGTCCTGCTCGACCTGATGTTGCCCGGCCGTGACGGCATCGACGTCGCCCGGCAGATCAGGGCCGAGTCCGGGGTCCCGATCGTGATGCTCACCGCGAAGACGGACACGGTGGACATCGTGGTGGGCCTTGAGTCCGGTGCCGACGACTACGTCGTCAAGCCGTTCAAGCCCAAGGAGCTGGTGGCCCGGGTGCGGGCCCGGCTGCGGCGGGCCGAGGAGCCGACGCCCGAGCAGCTCACCATCGGTGACCTGGTGATCGACGTGGCCGGCCACTCGGTCAAGCGGGACGGCCGGGGCATCCCGCTGACCCCGCTGGAGTTCGACCTGCTGGTCGCGCTGGCCCGCAAGCCCTGGCAGGTGTTCACCCGCGAGGTGCTGCTGGAGCAGGTCTGGGGCTACCGGCACGCGGCGGACACCCGGCTGGTGAACGTCCACGTCCAGCGGCTCCGCTCCAAGATCGAGAAGGACCCCGAGCGGCCCGAGATCGTGGTGACCGTCCGGGGCGTCGGCTACAAGGCCGGGCCCAGCTGACGTGAGGTACGAGGCTGACGACTCCCCGCCGGGCACCGACGCCGACGGGGAGGCCGCCGTGCGCGGGGACGTGCTGAGTTCGACCACCCGGGGCCGCGCGCCCCGGCGTGGTCCGGCTGCCCTGCTCGCACTGGTCGCGCGTCAGCTGCGCCGCCCGTGGCTGCGGGTGAGCGCGCTGTACCGGCGGTCCATCCAGCTCCGGGTGGTGGCGGCGACGCTGCTGCTCTCGGTGACGGTGGTGATGGTCCTGGGCGTGGTGGTGGTGGCGCAGCTCCGGGCCGTGCTGGTGGACAGCAAGAAGATCTCGGCCCGCTACCAGGCCGGCGGCGGGTTCCAGAGCGAACAGAAGAAGATCGACGACGCCACCGCGCTGCGGGTCAAGGTCGGCAGCACCGGCGACCCGACCACCGACGAGATCGGCACCTGGCTGCTCAAGCAGGTCTCCGACCTGGCCAGCAGCGGACAGGGCCTCTACTCGGTGATCGCCATGGTGCCCTCGACCGGGCAGCAGGCGTTCGCCAAGAGCTCCGACATGCTCGGCCCCCGCTACTCCGGCGACATCCTGCCGAGCAGCATCCCGCAGTCGCTGAAGGACCAGGTCGCCGGCGAGGTCGGCGTCACCTTCGAACAGCCCACCGTGATCGACCGCTCGCCCGACAGCAGCGCGGCGCACCGCCACGAGCCCGGGCTGGCGATCGGGCAGCAGTTCATCGGGCCCGCCGACACTCCGTACCAGCTGTACTACGTCTTCTCGTTCGAGCAGGAGACCAAGACCCTCGGGCTGGTCATCGGCACGCTCGCGACCGCCGGCGTGTTCGTGGTGATCCTGCTCGTCGGGATCGCCTGGCTGGTGGTACGCCAGGTGGTCACGCCCGTCCGGATGGCCGCCGGGATCTCCGAGCGGCTCGCCGCCGGGCACCTGGAGGAGCGGATGAAGGTCACCGGCACCGACGACATCGCCCGCCTCGGCGACTCGTTCAACCGGATGGCCAACGGCCTGCAGGCGCAGATCCGCCAGCTGGAGGAGCTGTCCCGGGTGCAGCGCCGCTTCGTCTCGGACGTCTCGCACGAGCTGCGCACCCCGCTGACCACCGTCCGGATGGCCGCCGATCTGATCTACGACAGCCGCGAGGACCTGGACCCGATGGCGGCGCGCTCCGCCGAGCTGCTCCAGGGCCAGCTGGACCGGTTCGAGTCGCTGCTCGCCGATCTGCTGGAGATCAGCCGCTTCGACGCCG
The DNA here is from genome assembly GCF_042669755.1 of Kitasatospora sp. NPDC057223. Classification (NCBI taxonomy): domain Bacteria; kingdom Bacillati; phylum Actinomycetota; class Actinomycetes; order Kitasatosporales; family Streptomycetaceae; genus Kitasatospora; species Kitasatospora sp. NPDC057223. Next base: position 8,581 of record NZ_JBHUWW010000067.1, read on the forward strand.
GCGCCGCGATCCTGGACGCCGAGCCCGTCGACCTGCGGGACGTCGTCACCCGGGTCGTCGAGGCGGCGGACCCGCTGGCGCAGGCCAAGGGCAGTGCGGTGATCATCCGCGGCGACGGCGAGCCGGTGGTGGCCGAGGTCGACTCCCGGCGGATCGAGCGGATCCTGCGCAACCTGGTCGTCAACGCACTGGAGCACGGCGAGGGCCGCGATGTGGTGATCCGCCTCGGTTCGGCCGAGGGCGCGGTCGCGGTCGGTGTCCGCGACTACGGCATCGGGCTCAAGCCCGGCGAGGCCTCCCGGGTCTTCCACCGCTTCTGGCGGGCCGACCCGTCCCGGGTGCGGACCACCGGCGGTACCGGCCTGGGCCTGTCCATCGCGGTCGAGGACGCGCACCTGCACGGCGGCTGGCTGCAGGCCTGGGGCGAGCCCGGTGGCGGCTCGCACTTCCGGCTGACCCTGCCGCGCACCCGCGGCGCCGAGATCAACCGGGCGCCGTTCCGGCTGGAGCCGGAGGACTCCCGCAACAACCGCGGTCTGGGCTCCTCCATCACCCCGTACCGGCGCGGCCGGCCCGCGGGTGCCACCGCGCTCACCGCGGCCGGCGAGCCCACCGTCGTCCCCGAGACGCCGGAGGGCGGGCAGAACGGCTTCGGCAGCGGTCTGGGCGGGGTCCTGAGCATCGGCCCCGGCCTCGGCGGGCGACGGCCCGCAGCGCCCCGCTCCGACCCCTCGGACGTCCGTACGGCGGGGGCCGGGTACGGTGCCACGGGGGCCCAGGTCGTCGTCGACCGGACGGCCGCGCGGCCCTCCGTGACGCAGCGGACGGCCGAGGGCCAGGAGACCGGGGGCGACCCGCACGGCAGGAACGGCACGGGCGGTACGGACACGGAGGGGTCGCAGCGTGCGAAGGACCAGCAGCAGGGGGACTGACCTCCCCAGGGCGGCCGTGGCCGTCGTCGTACCGGCCGCGCTGCTGCTGGGCGGCTGCGCGGCGATGCCCGACGCCGGCCCGGTCAGCCGGGTGGAGATCTCCCAGGGGGCGGCGGACAAGAACCTCCAGGTGCGGGTGTTCCCGGTGGCCCCCAACAAGGGCGAGACCCCGCGGGGCATGCTCGCGGGATTCCTGGACGCCTCGATCGCCGACGAGGAGAACTACGACACCGCCCGCAAGTACCTCAGCAAGGGCGCCCGCGCCCGCTGGAACCCCGCGGCCGGCATCGTCGTGCTCGCCGGCGACCCGGCGATCTCGGGGGACCGCGGCATCGGGGAGGGCGAGACCGCCGCCGAGCTGACCGCCTCCGCCACCCAGGTCGCCCGGATCGACGACAACCACTCGTACCGCGACTCCGACGGTGAGATGAGGGCGAGCTACATCTTCGTCAAGGAGGACGGGGAGTGGCGGATCGACCAGCTGCCGGACGGGCTGGTCGTCAACCAGACCAACTTCCGCAACAGCTACCGGCAGGTCTCGCGCTTCTTCTACTCCGCCGCCGACCCCTCGGCGCCGACCGCGCACGAGGTGCTGGTCGCGGACCCGATCTACCTGCGCCGCCGAATAGACCCGCTCACCGCCGCCGCCAAGGCCCTGGCCACCGGTCCCTCGCAGTGGCTGGCGCCGGTGGTCAGCACGGCGCTCGACGGCGTCACCGTGCAGCACGTGGTCGTGGACGACAGCAAGGTCGCCCGGGTGGAGATCGCCGGGGCCGAACTCGCCGGGCGTCTGCAGTTCTGCCAGCGGATGGCCGCGCAGTTCTTCTACACCCTCTCCGACCAGGGCAAGAGCCAGATCGACCGGTTGGAGCTCAAGAGCGCCGGCGGCGGCTGCACGACCACCCGGACGCTGTCCGACCAGGTCGCGCCCGGCAGCCTGGCCGGCGGTTCGACCGCCACCCGGCAGTACTACCAGCGCGCGGACACCGGCCAGCTGATGATGGCCGCCGACCAGGGCGAGGGCACCCCGGTGCCCGGCGAGCTCGGCAAGGCCCCGGCCGGCGGCCGGCCCGAACTCGGCACGGTCGCCGTCCGGCGGGACGGCCAGCGGGCCGCGGTGGTCAGCGCGGACGGCCACGACCTGTACACGGTGGGCACCTCCACGGGCGACACCCTCGGCAAGCCCGTGCTCAGCACCACCGGCAGGCTGGCCTCGCTCAGCTGGGACGGCCGTGGCGAACTGTGGGTGGTGGACCGCGACCAGGCCCCGAAGGTGCAGCTGCTCCGGGACCGGGGCGCGGTCACCGTGCCGGTCGACGACCTCGGCGGCAGGACCGTCCAGAGCCTGAAGGTCTCCTCGGACGGTGTCCGGGTCGCCCTGGTGCTCAAGGACGCCGCCGGCGTCCGGACCCTCGCGCTGGCCGTCGTCACGCACAACGGGACGCCGGACCGGCCGGTGGTGCGGATCAGCGGACTGCACACCGTGGCGCCCCTGCTCACCGACGTGGCCTCGGTCTCCTGGGCGGACACCGAGCAGCTGGTCGTGCTCGGCACGGAGAAGGACCGGCTGCAGCAGCTGTACTACATCGGCACCGACGGCTCGCAGAGCGGCGACGCCTCGCTCCAGAGCGCCGTGGGAATGGTCTCGGCCGCCGCCTCGGAGGGCCGGGACAACGCGAGCATTCCGTTGGTCCTCGCGGTGGACGGCAACTCGCTGAAGATCTACCGGCTGACCGGCAACCAGTGGCGCGAGGTCGTCCTGCCGTACAAGGCGAACTCCTTCTTCTACCCCGGCTGACGGGCAGCCGGGGCCGGCGCCCGGCGCAGCACGGCCGCCGCCACCGTGGCGGCGGCCGCCGGCGGGGCGCCGGCCACGGCCAGCGCGCGGGCGGCCTCGGCGAGACTGGCGCCGGTGGTGACCAGGTCGTCGACCAGCACCAGCCGCCAGGGCGCCGCCTGACGCGGCAGCGCCTGACCCGGCGCCGCCTGACGGGGTAGGGCCTGATCCGGTGATGTCTGACCCGGTGATGTCTGATCCGGTGACGCCTGATCCGGTGAAGGCCGAGCCAGCCGGCGGCCGAGCCGCGGCGGGACGGCCAGCGCGCCGGACAGATTGCGCCGCCGGGCCTCGGCGGTCAGGCCCGACTGGTCGGCCACCCGGCGGGTGTGCCGCAGCACCGGCGCGACCGAGGCGGGCAGCCCCGACCGGCGCAGTGAGCGGGCGGCGGCCCGGGCCAGGCGCAGGGTCGGGTCGTGGCCGCGGGCCCGGACCGAGGCCCGGGTCGAGGGCACCGGGACGAGCAGCAGCGGCGCGCCGGGCCCGCCCGGCCCCAGCGCCGAGCGGACGGCGCCGGCCAGCGCCGCTCCCAGCGGCCCGGCGAGGTGCAGCGCCCCGCGCTCCTTGTGCGCGAGCAGCAGCCTGCGGACGGGATCGGCGTACGGGGCCGCGGCGTGCACTCCCGCGACGGCGGTGGGGCCGGGCCGGGCCCCGGCCAGGGCGGCCCGGCAGGAGGGGCAGAGCCGGCCGCGGCCCGTCGGGCAGCCCGCGCAGGGGGCGGGCAGCAGCAGGCCCAGCAGTTCGCCCGGGAGTTCGGTCCACAGTTCGTGAAGCGGCGAGGGAAGCGGCACGGTCTCCTCCTGAACGGCGGCCAGGCACGCAGAGTGACGCTCAGGTTGGTCCGTACGGGCGGAGTTGTCCAGATATTTACCGGTCTTTCACTCCGGGGAGGGTAGACAGAGTGCAACAGCTTTACAGCCAGCCCCCGCCGTACCCGCTTCGGACCTTCCGGCCCGCCGGGGAGGCGAAATCCCCCCGCCGGGTGTTCCATGAGGCTCCAGGGGGTTTCAAGCGTCCCTGGTGGGGAGGAAGTGAGGTGAGGGCCAGTTGCGTCCGCCGCCCGCGGCGGCGCGGAGGGCCGGCAGAGGAAAGGCTGGTCCGGCTGGGTCTCAGCCCGATTCGGTGGTCACGCCGGATCGGCGTCAGCACGAGGGATCGGAGTTCTGCGTGGACATCGTCGTCAAGGGCCGCAAGACCGAGGTGCCCAAGAGGTTCCGCGAGCACGTGGCCGAGAAGCTGGAGAAGGTCCAGAAGTTCGACGGCAAGGTGATCAGCCTCGACGTCGAGGTGTCCAAGGAGCACAACCCGCGTCAGGCCGAACGGTCCGAGCGGGTCGAGATCACTGTCCGTACCCGTGGCCCCGTGATCCGGGCGGAGGCCAACGCGGCGGACCCGTACGCGGCGCTCGACCTGGCCTCGGCGAAGCTCGACGCACAGCTGCGCAAGGCCGCCGACCGGCGGCGCGTGACCAAGGGCGGCAACGGCCGCACCCCCCTGAGCGTCGCTGAGGCGACCGCGGCGCTCAAGGCCCTCCCCGGCGTCACCGAGGTCGAGGACAACACGGACGGAGCCGTCCGCAAGACCAGGATGGGGTCGCTGGAGGTGGAGGGCGACGGCCCGCTCGTCGTCCGCGAGAAGACGCACCCCGCCGCGCCGATGGCGCTGGACCAGGCGCTCTACGAGATGGAGCTGGTCGGCCACGACTTCTACCTGTTCGTGGAGAAGGACAGCGGCCTGCCGAGCGTGGTCTACCGCCGGCACGGTTACCACTACGGTGTGATCCACCTGAAGGCCGACGGCACCGCCGTGGCCGACGGGGCCGGTGGCGCCGGAGGTGCGATCGGCGGACCGGACGACGAGGACTGAACGCCGGGCCGGTGACCCCGGCCGGTGGTGAAGGGGTGACCCCGGTGGCAGCTGCCACCGGGGTCACCCGGGTTTTGGTGACCGAACCGCGACCGTCCCACGGCGGAGGGTGATCGCAACTGCTTCGGGCGTGGAATGATTGGCGCGACGAGGACCGGCTACGGGGGAGGAGCGGATGGGGGATCACTTCGGGTTGGGGCCCGCCGGCAGGCAGGTCCCGGGGGTGCCCGCAGGCACGCGGGAGGCTCTGGAGCCCGAGTACGCCCCGCATCGCGGGGAGCCCATCCGGGTGCTGGTGGTCGACGACCACGCGCTGTTCCGCCGCGGCCTGGAGATCGTGCTGGCCGAGGAGGAGGACATCAAGGTCATCGGCGAGGCGGGGGACGGTGCCGAGGCCGTGCTCAAGGCGGCCGACCTGCTGCCGGACATCATCCTGATGGACGTCCGGATGCCGCGCCGCAGCGGGATCGAGGCCTGCACCGCGATCAAGGACGTGGTGCCCAGCGCCAAGATCATCATGCTGACGATAAGCGACGAGGAAGCCGACCTCTACGAGGCGATCAAGGCCGGCGCGACCGGCTACCTGCTCAAGGAGATCTCCACCGACGAGGTCGCCACCGCGATCCGCGCCGTCGCCGACGGGCAGTCGCAGATCAGCCCCTCGATGGCCTCCAAGCTGCTCACCGAGTTCAAGTCGATGATCCAGCGGCGCTCCGACGACCGGGATCTCGTACCGGCCCCGCGGCTGACCGACCGTGAGCTGGAGGTGCTCAAGCTGGTGGCCACCGGGATGAACAACCGGGAGATCGCCAAGGAGTTGTTCATCAGCGAGAACACCGTGAAGAACCACGTCCGCAACATCCTGGAGAAGCTCCAGCTGCACTCCCGGATGGAGGCCGTGGTCTACGCGATGCGGGAGAAGATCCTCGAAATAGGGTGACGGGTCAGCCGGCCAGCAGTGCCTCCAGGGCCGGCCGCAGCGACTCGTCGTGCAGCGCCTCGACCCGGACGCCCTCGCAGCCCACCCAGCCGGCCGCCTCGCGCAGCGCCCGGGCCAGCGGCTCGACGTACTTCGGTGCTTCCAGGGAGATCTGACGGGCCACCAGGGTGCGGCCCTCGCGGGCCGGGTCGACCCGGCCGACCAGGCGGCCGCCGGTCAGCAGCGGCATCGCGAAGTACCCGTGCACCCGCTTCGGCCTGGGCGTGTAGGCCTCCAGCCGGTGCGCCATGCCGAAGATCCGCTCGGTGCGGGCGCGGTCCCAGATCAGGGAGTCGAACGGGGAGAGCAGCGTCGTGCGGTGCCTCCCGCGGGGCTCGGCGGCCAGCGCCGCCGGGTCGGCCCAGGCCGCGCCGGGCGCCCCCTGCGGGCCCCAGCCCGCCACCTCGACCGGGACGAGACCGGAGTCGGCCAGCACCGCGTCCACCTGGTCGGCCTTGAGCCGGTGGTAGTCCATGAGGTCGGCCCTGGTGGCCACCCCCAGCGCGGCGCCGGACTGCGCGACCAGGGTGCGCAGGCACTCGTGATCGCTCGGCTCGCGCCCGAACAGCCCGGCCGGGACGGCCCGTTCGGCCAGGTCGTAGACGCGCTTCCAGCTCCGGCGCTCGGTGCAGACCACGTCGCCGAAGGCGAGCGCCCGCTCCACCGCGATCTTGGTGTCGGACCAGTCCCACCACTCGGCGGTCTTCTTCGCGCCGCCCAGCCCGGTGGAGGTGAGCGGGCCCTCGGCGCGCAGCTTGTCCAGCACGTGCCGGTACGTCTGCGGCGTCACCTGGTGGCCCCAGAGGTTGCCGCGGCCGCGGTACTGGCGGCGGCGGAACGCGAACAGCGGCCACTCCTCGACCGGCAGCACGCAGGCCGCGTGCGACCAGTACTCGAAACTCGTCCCGCCGCCCCAGTACGCCGCCTCGACGTCGGGCCGCCCGACCGCGCCGAGCCGGGCGTACGGGATCAGCTCGTGCGAGCGGGCCAGCACCGAGATCGTGTCCAGCTGGACGGCGCCGAGGTGGCGCAGGACCCCGCGGACCCCGGCCCGGCGGTCCGGCGCCCCCAGCAGCCCCTGGGCGCGAAGGGCGATCCGGCGGGCCTCGTCGGCGGAGAGAGTCGTGACGGTCATGCCTGGCAGCGTAGGCCGGGGCACCGACAACGGACCGCGCGGGTGACCGGTTTGGCCCGGTAGGCGGGGCTATCGGGCGAAGTGCTCCCAGGGGTGACACGTGAATAGCGTGCTGACGCACCTCCCGGGGCATTGGACTCCTCGCATACGATGGCCCGTGCGGTGGGGTGGACCCCCCGTGCAGTCGTCCAGTGCCAATACAGGCAAGGAGCCCGCTCAAGTGTCCGTCTTCGACAAGATCCTGCGCGCCGGCGAAGGCAAGATCCTTCGCAAGCTGCAGCGGATTGCTGCCCAGGTCAACTCCATCGAAGAGGACTTCACCAACCTCACGGACGCCGAGCTGCGCGCGTTGACCGATGAGTACAAGCAGCGGCATGCCGACGGCGAGAGCCTGGACGACCTCCTGCCCGAGGCGTTCGCCACCGTCCGCGAGGCGGCGAAGCGTGTACTGGGGCAGCGCCACTACGACGTCCAGATCATGGGCGGTGCGGCCCTGCACTACGGCTACGTCGCCGAGATGCGGACCGGCGAGGGCAAGACCCTGGTCGGCACGCTGCCGACGTACCTGAACGCGCTGGGTGGCAAGGGTGTCCACCTGATCACCACCAACGACTACCTCGCCGAGCGCGACTCGGAGTGGATGGGCCGGGTGCACCGCTTCCTCGGCCTGGAGGTCGGTGTGGTGCTGGGCAACATGACGCCGGCCGAGCGCAAGCGCCAGTACGGGATGGACATCACGTACGGCACGAACAACGAGTTCGGGTTCGACTACCTGCGCGACAACATGGCCTGGTCGAAGGACGAGCTCGTCCAGCGCGGCCACAACTTCGCGGTCGTCGACGAGGTCGACTCGATCCTGATCGACGAGGCCCGTACGCCGCTGATCATCTCCGGTCCGGCCGACCAGGCGACCAAGTGGTACGCCGACTTCGCCAAGCTGGTGCAGCGCCTCAAGCTCGACCGCGACTACGAGGTCGACGAGAAGAAGCGCACCGTCGGCGTGCTGGAGGAGGGCGTCTCGCGGGTCGAGGACTACCTCGGCATCGACAACCTCTACGAGTCGGTCAACACGCCGCTGGTCGGGTTCCTGAACAACGCCATCAAGGCCAAGGAGCTCTACAAGGCGGACAAGGACTACGTCGTCATGAACGGCGAGGTCATGATCGTCGACGAGCACACCGGCCGCATCCTGGCCGGCCGCCGCTACAACGAGGGCATGCACCAGGCGATCGAGGCCAAGGAGGGGGTGGAGGTCCAGAACGAGAACCAGACGCTGGCCACCATCACCCTGCAGAACTTCTTCCGCCTGTACGACAAGCTCTCCGGCATGACCGGTACGGGTACCACCGAGGCCGCCGAGTTCCACCAGATCTACAAGCTCGGCGTGGTGCCGATCCCGACCAACAAGGACCCGCGCCGCATCGACCAGCCCGACCTGATCTACAAGTCGGAGCCGGCCAAGTTCGCCGCCGTGGTCGAGGACATCGCCGAGAAGCACGAGAAGGGCCAGCCCGTCCTGGTCGGCACCGTCTCGGTCGAGAAGTCCGAGTACCTGTCGCAGGAGCTGCGCAAGCGCGGCATCCCGCACGAGGTGCTGAACGCCAAGCACCACGAGCGCGAGGCGCAGATCGTCGCGCAGGCGGGCCGCAAGGGCGCCGTCACCGTCGCCACCAACATGGCCGGCCGCGGCACCGACATCATGCTCGGCGGCAACCCCGACCACCTCGCGGCGGCCGAGCTGGCCCAGCGCGGCCTCGCCCCGACCGACACCCCGGACGAGTACGAGGCGGCCTTCCCGGAGGCGCTGGAGAAGGCCAAGGCCTCGGTCAAGGCCGAGCAGGACGAGGTCCGCGAGGCCGGCGGCCTGTACGTGCTGGGCACCGAGCGGCACGAGTCCCGCCGCATCGACAACCAGCTGCGCGGCCGCTCCGGCCGTCAGGGCGACCCGGGCGAGTCCCGGTTCTACCTGTCGCTGGGCGACGACCTGATGCGCCTGTTCAAGGCCGGCATGGTCGAGCGCGTACTGTCGATGGCGAACGTCCCGGAGGACGTGCCGATCGAGTCGAAGATGGTCACCCGGGCGATCGCCTCCGCGCAGACCCAGGTCGAGCAGCAGAACTTCGAGATCCGCAAGAACGTCCTGAAGTACGACGAGGTGCTGAACCGCCAGCGCGAGGTCATCTACGGCGAGCGCCGCCGTGTCCTGGAGGGCGAGGACCTCCAGGAGCAGATCGGCCACTTCATGGACGACACCGTGGAGGCCTACGTCAAGGCCGCCACCGGCGAGGGCTTCGAGGACGACTGGGACCTCGACAAGCTGTGGACGGCGCTCAAGCAGCTCTACCCGCTCACCCTCGACCTGGAGGAGCTGGAGGAGGAGGCGGGCGGCCCGGCCGGCCTGACGTCCGAGTTCCTCGTGCGGGCCGTCCAGGAGGACATCCAGGCCCAGTACGGCGCCCGTGAGGACCAGCTCGGCGAGGAGATCATGCGCGAGCTGGAGCGCCGCGTGGTGCTCTCCGTGCTGGACCGCCGCTGGCGCGAGCACCTCTACGAGATGGACTACCTCCAGGAGGGCATCGGCCTGCGGGCGATGGCCCAGCGCGACCCGCTGGTCGAGTACCAGCGCGAGGGCTTCGACATGTTCACCGCCATGATGGAGGGCATCAAGGAGGAGTCCATCGGCTACCTGTTCAACCTGGAGGTCCAGGTCGAGCAGCAGGTCGAGGAGGTGCCGGTGGCCGACGGCGAGGGCACCACCTCGCTGGAGAAGGAGAGCCGGCCCGAGATCAAGGCCAAGGGCCTGGAGGCGCCGAAGCCGCAGCGCCTGCACTACACCGCTCCGACGGTGGACGGCGACGACACCGTCATCGAGGGCGACTTCGAGGACACCCTGGTGGACGAGGACGGCGACGGCCTCACCCGGGCCGAGCGCCGCAAGGCCGCGAAGTCCGCCAAGGGCGGCCGGCGCCGCAAGGCCTGACCCCCGCCGCAGCACGCGCAGGGCGCCGCTCCCCGGTTCGGGGGGCGGCGCCCTGCGGCGTTGCCGGGGCGCGGCTGCGGGGGCGCGGCTCAGCGGGCCTCGACGACGGCGCACTGCCAGGCGCCGGTGCGGCGCTGGCGCTCCAGGCGGAACGCCACCATGTGGTGCCGGGAGCCGGACCCGACCAGGACGCAGGCCTCCACCACCCCGGCCGCGGGCGCGCTGTCGTGCACCCGGCCGAGCCGGGGCCGGGCGGCGGCGCCGCGCGGGCGCAGGGGGCCGGAGCGCACCAGCGCGGTGAGCCGGCCGTAGCCGTCCAGGGTGGTGTGCCGCTGGAGCTGGCCGGCCGGGCGGACGCCGGTGAGCACCTCCACCAGGCGGTGGGCGAAGCGGGCGGCCAGTTCGGCGCGCTCGGCGCGGGCCCGGGCGGCCGCTGCGGCTTCGGGCGGTGCGGCGCAGGCCCCGCGCGGGTGGCGGACCGGGCGGGCCGGCGCCCGGTGCGGGGCCGGCCCCCCGGCGGCGGGCAGGCGGGTGTGCGGCACAGCGTCGGCGGTCTCCGCCGGGGCGGGGGCCGCGGGCCGGGCGAGCGGCCGGATCCGCGGGGTGCGGACGGCGGGCGGGAGCGGGCGGGCGTGCCGGACGGCGCTGCGCGGGGCGGCTGAGGACTCGGTCATACGCGGTACCCCCGGATCGGTGCGGAAGGGCGGGCTGCCCTGGTTATCGGCGCCCCCGGCGTGCGGACGAGGCCCCCGGCGCGGGCCGGGGCCGCGCGCCGCCCTGTCACCTATCCGGGTGAGACGGCTTGGCGCCCAAGGGGCCGGTGGCGGCCGGGCAGCGCCGCGGTTGACGCGGGGAGCGTGCCGGGAGGGCCCGAAGGGGGACGTTCCGGCGATGTGAATTCTGTGGTGCAGACCGAGCGTTGCGAGAACGCTACCGAAAGGTAGCGCGGAGGATCGGGACAGAGCCCCGCAGCGAGGAGGCTCGGCGAGACGACGGGTGGCAGGCAGCATGGTGACGCAGGCTTCGGCGAGCGGTGACACGACGGCTCCGCCCCGCCCGGACACGGTCCGGCGCGGGCTGGTCCTGGGCGGCGGGGGGATGCTCGGGGCGGCCTGGACGATCGGCGCGCTCTGCGCCGTCGAGGAGTCGGTGGGCTGGCGGCCCGGCGGCGCCGAGGTGATCCTCGGGACGTCGGCCGGCTCGATCCTCGGCGCGATGCTGGCGAGCGGCGTGCACGGCTGGCAGCTGCGCGACCACCAGCGCGGCCTGCCGATCACCAGCGGTCCGCTGGCCGGGGTGGACTTCGACTACGACACGGCGGTCGGCGGCGCGCTGCCGCCGCGCCCCCGGCCCGGCATCGGCTCGCCCGGCCTGCTGCGGGACGCCGTCCGGCACCCGCGCGAGTACCCGCTGCTGACCATGGTCTCGGCGGTCGTCCCGACCGGGCGGGGCTCCGTCGCGCCCGTGGGTGACCTGGTCCGCAGCCTGGCCGGCGCCGACGGGCGGTTCGGCGGCCCCGACGGGCAGCCCGGCGGCTCGCCGCTGCGGGTGGTCGCCGTCGACTACCGCACCGGGCACCGGGTCACCTTCGGCGACGAGGACGCCCCGCCCGCCGAGGTCGCCGAGGCGGTGATGGCCTCCTGCGCCATCCCCGGCTGGTTCGCCCCGGTGGAGCTGGCGGGCGGCCCGTACGTGGACGGCGGCTGCTGGTCGGCGACCAACGCCGACCTGATGCTCGGGCGCGGCCTGGACGAGGTGTACGTGCTCGCGCCGATGGCCCTGCGGCTGCACCCGCAGGGCCGCACCGAGCCCGGCCGCGGCACGCTGGCGGCGCTGCGGGAGTGGCGCGAGCGGGACCGGCCCCGGGGCGTCCTGGCGCAGCTGGTCAGCCGCTACCGGCGCTCGGTGACCCGGCAGATGCTGCGGGAGGCCCGGCTGCTGCGGGCGGCCGGCATCCGGGTGCAGCTGCTCGCACCGACCCTGGAGGACCTGGCCGTGATGGGCCCCAACATGATGGACCCGGCCCGCCGGGGCGAGGTGCTGGAGTGCGCGCTGCGGACCAGCCGGGCCGCGCTCGCCGGAGTGCGCTGACCGGGTGCCGGCCCGGCCCGACGGGAAGGGGCGGGCGGCTGATCACCCGCGCCGTATTCTTGTCCCGCCGCCCCGCGTCGCGACGCCGGGGCGGCGCTGCCCGACGCCGTGCCGTCCACTGCTGATGCGGAGAGTGCCCCCGATGCGCGTATACGTGCCCACCACCCTGAACGGCCTGGCGGCGGCGCACCCGGGCGGCGCGCTGGAGCAGTCCGCGGCGTACGCCGTGACGCCCGCGCTGCGCGAGTGGTACGTCAGCGACGACCTGGAGGAGCTGGAGTACGCGGCGCTCAACCGGGCCGCGCAGTCCTCCCTGCGGCTGCTCGCCGCCGACGCGGACGCCCCGCGGCGGCGCGTCGTGCTGGCGCTGGACGTCCCGGACGCGTCGGTGCGGCCGTTCGCGGGGGACGAGTACCAGGACCAGGCCTCGCTGGGCCGGGTCGTGCTGTCCGGGCCGGTGCCGCTGGCGAAGGCGGCCGCCGTCCACGCGGACCCGGCGGACGGCGAGGTGGTCGAGGACGTCGCGGCGGCGGTGGCCGCGATCACGGCCGCCGACGCGGGGGACCAGGACGCCCAGTTCACCGTGGACGGCGCCGAGGACCACGACCTGCTCTGGTTCGCGACGCAGGAGATCACCACCCTGCTGGGCTGAGGCAGCCCGCCGGGGTTCCGGCCGGCCGGGCGCGCCGGTTACCGTTCCGAGGTGCGTAATCACATCATCTGGGACTGGAACGGCACGCTCTTCCACGACATGGAGGCGGTGCTCGGCGCGAGCAACGCCGCCTTCGCCACGATCGGCATCGCCCCGCTGACCCTGCAGGAGTACCGGGAGCAGTACGAGATCCCGATCCCGCGCTTCTACGAGCGGCTGCTCGGCCGGCAGCCGACCGAGGCCGAGTGGCTGCTGCTGGACGACGCCTTCCACGACCGGTACCACGAGCTCAGCCCGGCCTGCGGGCTGACCGAGGGCGCACTCGGCCTGCTCAGCGGCTGGGGCGCGGCCGGCCACAGCCAGTCGCTGCTGTCGATGTACGAGCACGAGCGGCTGCTGCCGGTCGTCGAGCGGTTCGGGCTGACCGGGCACTTCCTCCGGGTGGACGGCCGCAGCGGCCCCTCCGGCGGCCAGAAGGCCGCGCACCTGACCCGGCACCTGGCCGCCCTGGGCGACGGCGTGGCACCCGCCCGGACGGTCCTGATCGGCGACGCCGCGGACGACGCGCTGGCCGCGCTGAGCGTCGGGGCGCACGCCGTGCTGTACACCGGCGGCTCGCACACCCGGGAGAAGCTGGAGCCGGTCGGGGTGCCCGTGGTGGACAGCCTGGCCGAGGCCGTGGAGCTGGCGGCCCGGCTGGCGGGGTGAGCCGGCGGGTGCCCGCCGGGTGACGGCGTGGTGCGGGCCACGCGCCCGAGGGCGTGTCAGACCGGCACGAACCAGGCGGAACTGGTCAGGCTGGACCGACGCCACCTCGGCGTACGCCAGAGCGAGCGGAGCCGCGATGCCCATCGACGCAGTGACCCGAGTCCCGACCCCCGTCAACGAACCCGTGCACGGCTACGCCCCGGGCAGCCCCGAGCGGGCCCGCCTGGAGCAGAAGCTGGACGAACTCGCCGCCGAGGCCGTCCCCCTGCCGATGACGATCGCGGGCGAGCAGCGGTTCGGCGGCGGTGAGCGGATCGACGTCGTCCAGCCGCACCACCACGCCGCGAAGCTGGGCGTGCTCGGCAACGCCACCCGTGAGGACGCCAGGCTCGCCGTGGACGCGGCGCTCGCGGCCGGCCCCGCCTGGCGCGGGCTGTCCTTCGACGACCGGGCGGCGGTCTTCCTGCGCGCGGCCGACCTGCTGGCCGGGCCCTGGCGCGAGACGCTGGCCGCCGCCACCATGCTCGGCCAGTCCAAGACCGCGCAGCAGGCCGAGATCGACGCGCCCTGCGAGCTGGTCGACTTCTGGCGGTTCAACGTGCACTTCGCCCGGCAGATCCTGGCCGAGCAGCCGGTCTCCTCGCCCGGCGTGTGGAACCGCACCGACCACCGCCCGCTGGAGGGCTTCGTCTACGCGATCACCCCGTTCAACTTCACCGCCATCGCCGGCAACCTGCCGACCGCCCCGGCGCTGATGGGCAACACGGTGGTCTGGAAGCCCGCCCCCTCCCAGACGCTGTCGGCCTTCCACCTGATGCGGCTGCTGGAGGAGGCCGGGCTGCCGCCGGGCGTGATCAACATGGTCACCGGTGACGGCACGCAGCTCTCCCAGGTCGCGCTCGCCGACCCGGCCCTGGCCGGACTGCACTTCACCGGCTCCACCGGGACGTTCCAAGCCCTGTGGAAGACCATCGGCGCCAACATCGGCGGCTACCGGAGCTACCCGCGGATCGTCGGCGAGACCGGCGGCAAGGACTTCCTGCTCGCCCACCGCTCCGCCGACCCGCAGAGCCTGCGGACGGCGCTGATCCGGGGCGCCTTCGACTACCAGGGCCAGAAGTGCTCCGCGCTCTCCCGCGCCTACCTGCCGCGCAGTCTCTGGCAGCGGATCAAGGACGAGTTCCTGGCCGAGGTGGACGCCCTGACGGTCGGTGACGTCGGCGACTTCAGCAACTTCATGGGCGCCCTGATCGACGAGCGGGCGTTCCGCAGGAACCGGGCGGCGATCGACCGCGCCGTGCAGGACCCGACCGTGGAGCTGGCCGCCGGCGGCCAGTACGACGACGCCATCGGCTGGTTCGTCCGCCCGACCGTGCTGGTCTGCGGCGACCACCGCAACGAGATCTTCCGGACCGAGTACTTCGGGCCGATCCTCGCCGTGCACGTCTACGAGGACGGCCGCTGGGACGACGTGCTGCGCCGGGTGGACTCCGGTGCGCCGTACGGGCTCACCGGCGCGGTGATGGCGCAGGACAGGTACGCGATCGCCCAGGCCGTCGAGGAACTGCGCTTCGCGGCGGGCAACTTCTACATCAACGACAAGCCGACCGGCGCCGTCGTCGGCCAGCAGCCGTTCGGCGGCGGCCGGGCCTCCGGGACGAACGACAAGGCCGGCGCGCCCCAGAACCTGCTGCGCTGGACTTCGGCGCGCTCGATCAAGGAGACCTTCGTACCGCCGACCTCGTACGGCTACCCGCACATGGGCTGACCTCGCGGCCCCGGCCCGGCCGGCCCGGTCAGGCGGCGGCCCGCCTGGTGGCGCCCGCCGGGTCCAGCAGCTCCCGGACGGCGCGGACGGCCGCCGCCGTCAGCCGCGGGTCGGTGCCGGCGGCGCTGCGGGTGGCCAGCCGGGCCGGCGGGACGGGCGGCAGGGCGGGCAGCTCGACCAGGCCCTCCGGGCAGGTGCCGCCGGTGCCCAGCAGGGCCACGCCCAGGCCGGCCCGGGTCGCGTCCAGGACGCCGGCCAGGTAGGCGGCGTCGCAGACCACCTCGGCGGCGATGCCCTGCTCGGCGAGCACCCGCAGGGCCCGGTGGCGGATGGTGCACGGCTCCTCCACCGCGACCAGCGGCAGCGGCGCGCCGCCCGGCGGCCGGCGCCAGCCCGGCGCCGCGTACCAGCCGAGCGAGAGCGCGGCCGTGCCCACGCCCTGGCCGGGGCCGCCGTCGGTGAGGAACACGGCGAGGTCCACGGCGCCCTGGTCGAGCGCCTCGCGGAGCCGTGAGGAGCGGTCCACCCGGTAGCGGACCCGGGCGCCCGGCTGCACGCAGCGGACGGCGGCGGCCAGCGCCGGGAGGATCTGGTCCGCGCAGTGCTCGGTCGAGCCGACCACCACGACGGGCGCGTCCTCGGCGGCGAGCCGCCGCAACGCGGCGTCGTGGACGTCGACGATCTGCCGGGCCTGCGCCAGCAGCAGCCGGCCCTCGGCGGTGAACCGCGTCCGCCGGCCGTCCGGCTCCACCGCGGGGGAGCCCAGCACCTTCTCCAGCCGCCGCACGTGCAGGCTGACCGTCGACTGGCTGACCAGCAGCGCCCGTGCGGCCCGGTGGAACCCGCCGTGGTCGGCGACCGCGATCAGGCTGCGCAGTGCGACGATGTCGAGTACCTGTGCCATGTCCGTACGCTAGCACCGGCGTTCGGACCGATCGGGATCCCTCATCGGTACCGATGCGCAATCGTCGTTGGACGCGCACCGGCCGCCCGGCCATCCTGGTGCCATGGTGCGAACAGCCGCTCGGACGGCCGGAGGGCCGACCGCCGCGTGCCGCACGCGAGCCGGGTCGGGCGGGCAGGGGCGGACAGCCGCCGCCGTCCTCCTCGCCACCACCAAGCGCCGCCACGTCGACTACCGCAGGGCCACCTCCACCGCCTGTTGACCGGCGCGGAGCCGCCACGCGGCTCGCCGCCCGACCGCCGTCGGGCCTTCTCCCCCTCTCCGTCCGGACCATGACGCTGCGTCAGCCGAGTCCGGCGACCGGCCGCGCCGTCGCGCCCCTGCGCGCGCGCCGCCGGTCACCCACCGCCCCGGGTCACCAGTGCCGTGACCGGGCTTCCCGTCCGGCCGGTCGCACCGGCCGGCTGAACACGAGGGTTTCTTCCATGGTGGACAAGGTAGTTGTGGTCACGGGTGGCGCCGCCGGGATCGGCCGGGCCGCCGTCGAGCTGTTCGCCGAACGCGGCTTCGGCGTGGTCGTGCTCGACGTGTCCGAGGCCGGCCTCGCCGACGTCGCCCGGATCGACAACGTGGTGCCGCTGCTCGGCGACGCCGCCGACGAGCAGGCCAACCGGTCGCTGGTCGCCCTGGCCCTGGAGCACTTCGGACGGCTGGACGTCGCCCTGCTCAACGCCGGGATCGGCGGCGCCCCGGCGATCGAGCAGCAGGGTTCCGTCGAGCGCTTCGAACGCCTGCTGGCGGTCAACGCGACCGGCGTGGCCCGGGGCATCAGGGCCGCCGTGCCGGCCCTGCGGGCCTCCGGCGGCGGCTCGATCGTGGTGACCTCCTCGGTGTCCGCGCTGGCCGCGGACCCGAGCACCTGGGCGTACAACGCCTCGAAGGCGGCGGCCGTCAACCTCGTCCGGGCCGCCGCGCTGGACTACGCGGCGCAGGGCATCCGGGTCAACGCCGTCGCCGCGGGCCTGACCGACACCTCGCGCACCGCCGGCCACCAGGACGACACCGAGTTCTACGCCGAACTCCTGCGCCGCATCCCGGTGCACCGCCCGGCCCTCCCGCGCGAGCAGGCCGAGGCGATCTGGTTCCTCGCCTCGCCCGCCGCCTCCTACATCACCGGCAGCGTGCTCTCGGTGGACGGCGGCCTGGGCGCGAGCACCGGCCTGCTCCCGCCGCCGCCGCTGCCGGGCGGGCCGCAGGCGTGAGGCGGACCGCCCGCACCGTCGCCCGCCGCCTGCTGCTCGGTGTCCTGGTGGTGTGGGGAGCGGCGACGACCGGCTTCGTCGCCCTGCACCTGTTGCCGGGCGACCCCGTCCGGCTGATCCTCGGCACCGAGACCGAGGTCGCGCCGGAGGTGACCGCGCAGCTGAAGCACGCCTACGGGCTGGACCGCACGACGGCCGAGCAGTACCTGTCGTTCCTCGGCGGGCTGCTGCGCGGCGACCTCGGCACGTCCTACCAGCTGCGCCGGCCCGTCACCGAGGTGCTGTCGGCGGAGCTGGGCCAGACCCTGCTGCTCGCCGCGACCGCGCTGGCCACCGCCTTCGCGCTGGCCGTCCTGGTCGCGACGCTGACCGCCGGGCGGCGCGGCGCCGGCCGGGCCCTGGCCTCGGCGGTCGAACTGGTGCTGATCTCCACCCCGGTGTTCTGGCTGGGCGTGCTGCTGCTGACCGCCTTCTCGTTCACCTGGCAGCTCTTCCCGGTCGCCGGCAACGACAGCGCGAGCTCGCTCGTCCTGCCCACCCTGGCGCTCGCGCTGCCGCTCGGCGCCCTGCTGACCCAGGTGCTGCGCGACGGGCTGGAGGAGGCCCTGGAGCAGCCCTTCGCCGTCACCGCCCGCACCCGCGGCCTGAGCGGGACGCGGGTGCGCTGGTCGCACGCGCTGCGGCACGGCCTGCTGCCCACCGTGACGATGGCCGGCTGGCTGCTGGGCGGTCTGCTCGGCGGCGCGGTGGTCACCGAGTCGGTGTTCTCCCGGCAGGGGCTCGGCCGGATCACGCTGCAGGCGGTGAACAGCAAGGACATGCCGGTGGTGGTCGGCGTGCTGGTGCTGTCGGCGACCGTCTTCGTGCTGGTCAACCTGGCCGTCGACCTGCTCTGCACCGTCATCGACCCGAGGCTGAGGACCTGATGAGCACCACGACCCTGTCACTGCCCCGGCTGCGGCACCGGTCGCTGCCGGGCCCGTCCGTGCTGCTGGCCGGCGCCGGGCTGGCGGTGCTGCTGGCCGCCGCCCTGTGGCCCGGCCTGCTGACCTCCGCCGACCCGGGCGCCGGCCAGCTGCTCCAGGCGTACCAGGGCCCCGGCGGCGCGCACTGGTTGGGCACCGACCAGCTCGGCCGGGACGTGTACGCCCGGATCGTGCACGGGGCCGCGCAGTCGCTGTTCATCGGCGTCGGCGCGACCGCGCTGGGCGCGGCCGGCGGTCTGGTGATCGGCCTGCTCGCCGCCGTCGGCGGCCGGTTCGCCGACGAGGCGCTGATGCGGGTGCTGGACATCCTGCTGGCGCTGCCCGGGCTGCTGCTCGCCCTGCTGGTGATCACCGTGGTCGGGCCCGGCAACCTCAACACCGCACTGGCCATCGGCATCGCCGAGATCGCCGCCTACTCCCGGCTGGTGCGCAGCAAGGCACTGACCGTCCGGGCGGCCGGCTACGTGGAGGCGGCCCGGGTGGCCGGCCACGGCCGGGCCCGGGTGGTGCTGCGGCACATCCTGCCCAACTCGGCGGGCCCGCTGCTCGCCCTCGCCGTGGTCGGGGTGGGCCGGGCGATGATCGAGGGCTCCGCACTGAGCTTCCTCGGCCTGGGCGCGCAGCCGCCCACCCCGGAGTGGGGATCGATGCTCGCCGACGGGCGCAACGCGCTCGGCATCGCCTGGTGGACGGCGGCCGCGCCGGGCGTCGCCGTGACGCTGGCCGTGGTCGTGATCACCGTCGTGGGGCGCCGGCTCCAGGCCCGGTTCGAGGGGAGGGGCTGAGCGATGACGCTGACCGAGAGCACAGCCGGCGAGGAGCTGGTGCGGGGCGGCGACCTGCTCACCGTGCAGGACCTGACGGTGGCCTTCGGCTCCGGCCGGGTCCGGCGGCCGGTGGTGCAGGGCGTCTCCTTCACCCTGCGGGCCGGCGAATCGCTGGCGCTGGTGGGGGAGTCGGGGTCGGGCAAGAGCGTGATCGCCCGCAGCCTGGTCGGGCTGGCCGGCCCCGGCTCCAC
Source organism: Kitasatospora sp. NPDC057223 (assembly GCF_042669755.1). Classification (NCBI taxonomy): domain Bacteria; kingdom Bacillati; phylum Actinomycetota; class Actinomycetes; order Kitasatosporales; family Streptomycetaceae; genus Kitasatospora; species Kitasatospora sp. NPDC057223. The sequence goes on from NZ_JBHUWW010000067.1 coordinate 27,699, forward strand.
CGTCCGGGCGGGCCGGCTGGACTACCGGGGCCGTCCCCTGCAGCCGCTGACCGAGCGGGAGTGGCGGCGGCTGCGCGGACGCGGCATCGGGTTCGTCCTGCAGGACGCGCTGGTCTCGCTCGACCCGCTGCGCCGGGTGGCCCGCGAGATCGCCGAACCCCTGCTGCTGCACCGGTCGGTGGAGCGCGGCGAGGCGGCGGCGAAGGTGCTGGACCTGCTCCGCGAGGTCGGCGTGCCCGAGCCGGAGCTGCGCGCGCAGCAGTACCCGCACCAGTTGTCCGGCGGTCTGCGGCAGCGGGCGCTGATCGCCTCGGCGATCGCCTGCGCGCCGCCGCTGCTGATCGCGGACGAGCCGACCACGGCGCTGGACGCACTCGTCCAGCGGCAGATCCTGGACCTGCTGGCGGAGCGCCGCTCGCGGGGCACCGGGTTGCTGCTGATCTCGCACGACCTGTCCGTGGTGGCCCGGCTGGCGGACCGCACGGCCGTCGTCCACGGCGGCCGCATCGTCGAGTACGGGCCGACCGCGGCGGTACTGGCCGGCCCCCGGCACCCGTACACCAGGGCGCTGCTGGCGGCGGTGCCCGGGACGCGGGGCCGCGGCGAGCGGCTGTTCACGGCCGGGGCCGACTGGGAGCCGGGGGAGACGGTCGTCCACCCGGACGGCCCGGGCACCCCGGCCGCGGTGCCCGCGCGGGTACGGGAGCGGGTGGTGCTGAAGCCGCTGCCGTGGCCCGCGCCCGCCGGGGTGCCGGTGCTCGAAGCCGTCGGCCTGGTGAAGGAGTTCGCGGGCCCCGGCGGCACCCGGCGGCGGGCCGTGGACGACGTCGGGTTCGCGCTGCACCCGGGGCGGACGGTCGGCCTGGTCGGCGAGTCCGGCTCCGGCAAGAGCACGGTGGCCCGGCTCGTCCTCGGCCTGGAGAGCCCGGACTCCGGCCGGGTGCTGCTCGACGGCGGGCCGTGGAGCGCGCGGCCCGAACGTGAGCGCCGTCCGCACCGGTCCCGGATCCAGGCGGTCTTCCAGGACCCGCTGGGCTCCTTCGACCCCCGGCACACCGTCCGCCGGATCCTGGCCGACTCGCTGCGGCCGCGCGGCCTGCGCGGCGCCGCACTGGAGGCCGAGGCGGCCGGGCTGCTCGGCCAGGTCGGCCTCGACGCCGACCTGCTGGAGCGCCGCCCGCTGCGGCTGTCCGGCGGGCAGCGCCAGCGGGTCGCCATCGCCCGCGCGCTGGCCACCCGCCCGGAGGTGATCGTCTGCGACGAGCCGGTCTCCGCGCTGGACGTCTCCGTGCAGGCGCAGGTGCTCGACCTGCTGGTCGACCTCCAGCGGGAGCTGGGCGTGGCCTACCTGTTCATCTCGCACGACCTCGGCGTGATCCGGCATCTCAGCGACCACGTGCTGGTGATGAAGGACGGCCGGATCGTCGAGTCGGGCGACGCCGGGCAGGTCCTGGACCGCCCGGCGCACCCGTACACCCGAGAACTGCTCGACGCCGTCACAACCCTCTGACGACGCAACGGACATGCCGAAAGGAACCCCTGCCGTGGGATCGACCGCAAGACGCCGTGCCCTCGCCCTCGCCGCCCTGCTCACCGCCGCCACCGCCTGCTCCTCCACGGCGGCTCCCGGTGCGGCCTCCGGCGACGCCGCCGCGCCGGTGAAGGGCGGCACGCTGACCTTCGCGCTGCACGGCGACACGGACTGCCTCGACCCGCACCTGACCGGGAGCAGCGTCTCGTCCTGGATCGGGCGCAACAACCTGGACTCGCTGGTCGGCCAGGCCCTCGACAACAAGATCACGCCCTGGCTGGCGAAGTCCTGGGAGGTCTCCGCCGACGGCCGCAGCTACACCTTCCACCTGCGGGAGGGCGTCACCTTCACCGACGGCACCCCGCTGGACGCCGCCGCCGTCAAGGCCAACCTCGACCTGGTCGCCGACCCGGCCACCAAGTCCTCGTACGCCCGCTCGCTGATCGGCCCGTACACCGGCAGCCAGGCGGTGGACGCGACCACCCTCAAGGTGGACCTGAGCGCCCCCTTCACCTCGTTCCTGCAGGGCCTCAGCACGCCGTACCTGGGCATCGCCTCGCCCGCCTTCCTCAAGGCCCACCCGGCCGACACCTGCAGCACGGGGCTGGTCGGCAGCGGCCCGTTCAAGCTCGACTCCTACACCAAGGGCCAGGGCGCGGTGTTCTCCCGCAACCCGGCGTACGACTGGGGGCCCGGCCACGCCGCGCACACCGGCGCCGCGTACCTGGACAAGCTGGAGCTGAAGGTCGTCACCGAGAGCTCGGTGCGCGACGGCGGCCTGTTCTCCGGGCAGTTCGACGGCGTCGCGAACGTCGCGCCCAGCGACCTCACCAAGGTCTCGAAGGACCCGAACCTCAACCTGCTCAAGCACGAGAACCCGGGCGTCAACCACGTCCTGCTGCTGAACACCGCGCGGGCGCCGTTCGACGACCTGCTGGTCCGCCAGGCGTTCCAGTCCTCGATCGACGTGAAGACCACCGTCCAGTCCGTCTTCTTCGGCCAGACCTCCGCCGCCGACGGCCTGTTCGGCAAGGCCACCCAGTACTACGACGCCTCGGTGCAGAGCCTCTGGGGCTTCGACAAGGCCAAGGCCGGCAAGCTCCTGGACGAGGCCGGCTGGACGGCGCGCGACGGCGAGGGCTACCGCACCAAGGACGGCAAGCGGCTCACCACCGACCTCGTCTACAGCGACATCTCGGCGACCGCCGAGGAGCAGACGATCTTCCAGGCGGCGGCCCAGCAGGCCAAGGAGAGCGGCTTCGAGGTCAAGCTCGACAAGGTCGCCGTCGCCGCCGAGAGCGACCGCCAGGGCAAGGGCGACTACGACATCGGCGCCCTCTACTTCGTCCGCGCCGAGCCGGACATCGCGCGGACGGTCTTCGCGGCCAGGTTCATCCCGCCGGCCGGCGCCAACGCGGCCCGGGTGAACGACCCCGTCCTGGAGGAGCTGCTCGCGAAGGGCCTCACCCTGCCCGAGGGCCCCGAGCGGGCCAAGGTCTACGCCGACGTGCAGCAGCGCATCATCGGGCAGGCCTACGCCGTGCCGACCTATGTGCCGTTCGGCCGGCTCGGCGCCCGCAAGGCCGTCCACGGACTGGCCTTCGCCACCAACTCGGCGCCGCTGTTCTACGACGTCTGGAAGAGCTGACCCGCCGCCGTCGGAGCGGCGGCCCGCCGTCACGGGCCGCCGCTCCGGCACGGCAGCGCATTGGACAAGCTGTCCAGGACGGACCGATCTTCCTGCGGGATTGTGCCTCCCTGTCCCCTGACACCTTCGTTTCGTCCCGTTAGGCTGGCTGACGTCGTCGGGTTGGCTCCGCAGGCCGAAACAGCGTCTCTTACCCGGCCGAAAGGCGTTTCATGCGTGCCATGAACGGCTTTCAGCCGGTAGGTGGGGCAGGATTGCGGAAGACCCGGCGGTGCACACCCACACACACCACCGAGTCACGCAACGGCGCGCGACAGGAGCCAAACAGCCATGCAGACCAAGCTGGACGCAGCCAAGGCCGAACTGCTCACCAAGGCAGCAGCAGCCGCTGAGAACAGCCAGGTGGGGGGAGCGGCGCCGGGGGAGGGTCTGAGCAACGGAGCTCTGACCGCGTACCTGCACCACTACTACCTCCACACCGCCCCCGAGGACCTGGTCCACCGCGACCCGGTGGACGTGTACGGGGCGGCCGCCTCGCACTACCGCCTCGGGCTCAAGCGGCCCCAGGGCACCGCCGAGGTCCGGGTGCACACCCCGAGCGTCGAGGAGAACGGCTGGTCGTCCGGCCACACGGTGGTCGAGGTCGTCACCGACGACATGTCCTTCCTGGTCGACTCCGTCACCAACGAGCTGTCCCGCCAGGACCGCGCGATCCACCTGGTGATCCACCCCCAGCTGCTGGTCCGCCGTGACATCACCGGCAAGCTCCTGGAGATCCTCGACATCGACGCCTGCTCGCGCAGCCAGGCGGCCGGGGCCGAATGGCCCGCCGACGCCATCGTCGAGTCCTGGATGCACATCGAGATCGACCGTGAGACGGACCGCGAGGACCTCCGCTCGATCGAGGCCGACCTGCGGCGCGTCCTGGGCGACGTCCGCGAGGTCGTCGAGGACTGGACGAAGATGCGCGAGTCCGCGCTCCGCCTGGCCGACGAACTCGCCGAGCAGCCGCCCGCCCACCTGCCCGAGCAGGAGGTCGGCGAGGCCTGGGAGCTGATGCGCTGGCTGGCCGACGACCACTTCACCTTCCTCGGCTACCGCGAGTACGACCTCGTCGAGCACGAGGGCGAGGAGGTGCTGCGCGCCGTCGCCGGCACCGGCCTCGGCATCCTGCGCGCCGACCCGCTCAGCCACGACACCGACCACCACCCGGTCAGCGAGGCGTTCGGCCGGCTCTCCGCGCCGGTCCGCGCCAAGGCGCACGAGAAGAAGCTGCTCGTCCTCACCAAGGCGAACAGCCGGGCCACCGTGCACCGCCCGGCCTACCTCGACTACGTCGGCGTGAAGAAGTTCGACGCCAACGGCGAGGTGATCGGCGAGCGCCGCTTCCTCGGCCTGTTCTCCGCCGCCGCGTACACCGAGTCGGTCTCCCGCATCCCCGTCGTCCGCCGCAAGGTCCAGGACGTGCTGGCCGCGTCCGGCTTCTCCGGCGAGAGCCACGACGGCCGCGACCTGCTCCAGATCCTGGAGACCTTCCCCCGCGACGAGATCTTCCAGACCGCCGCCGAGGAACTCCTGCAGATCGCCACCAGCGTCCTCTACCTCCAGGAACGCCGCCGGCTGCGGCTCTTCCTGCGTCAGGACGAGTACGGGCGCTACTTCTCCGCCCTGGTCTACCTGCCGCGCGACCGCTACACCACCCGCATCCGGCTGCGCCTGATGGACATCCTGATGCAGGAGCTGAACGGCGCCGCCATCGACTACACGGTGTACGCGACCGAGTCGGTGCTGACCCGGCTGCACTTCGTCGTCCGGGTCACCCCCGGCAGCGAACTGCCGCACCTCACCGACGCCGAGGTCGAGCGGATCGAGGGCAAGCTCGCCGAGGCCGCCCGGTTCTGGATGGACGGCTTCAACGACCAGCTGCACATCGAGCTGGGCGAGGAGCGGGCCGCCGAGCTGTCCCGCCGGTACGCCAACGCCTTCCCCGACGGCTACCGCGCCGACTTCACCGCCCGCACCGCCGTCTCCGACCTCAAGCAGATCGAGTCGCTGGCCGGCGCGGGCGACTTCCGCCTCAACCTGTACCAGCCGGTCGGCGCGGGCGACGACGAGCGCCGCTTCAAGATCTACCGGGTGGGCGGCCCGATCTCGCTCACCGAGGTCCTGCCCGTCCTCCAGCGCCTGGGCGTCGAGGTGCTCGACGAGCACCCCTACGCGCTCACCCGCTCGGACCACAGCACCGCCTGGGTCTACGACTTCGGCCTGCGGCTGCGCGAGGGCACCGAGCTGACCGACGAGGCCCGCGACCGCGTCGAGGAGGCCTTCGCGGCCACCTGGACCGGCCAGGCCGAGAACGACGGCTTCAACGGCCTCGTCCTCACCGCCGGACTGACCTGGCGCCAGGCCATGATGCTGCGCGCCTACGCCAAGTACCTCCGCCAGGCCGGGAGCACCTTCTCCCAGGACTACATGGAGGACGCGCTCCGCAACAACGCCCACACCACCCGCCTGCTGGTCAACCTCTTCGAGGCCCGCCTCAGCCCCAGCCACCAGCTGGGCGCGCTGGAGCTGACCGAGGGCATCGTGGAGGAGCTGTCCGGCGCCCTCGACGAGGTCGTCTCGCTGGACGAGGACCGCATCCTGCGCTCCTTCCTGCACCTCATCCAGGCCACCCTGCGGACCAACTTCTTCCAGCACTCCGCCGAGACCGGCGGATGGCACCGCTACGTCTCGATGAAGTTCGACCCCCAGGTCATCCCCGACCTGCCCGCCCCGCGCCCCGCCTTCGAGATCTGGGTCTACTCGCCGCAGGTCGAGGGCGTGCACCTGCGCTTCGGCAAGGTCGCCCGCGGCGGCCTGCGCTGGTCCGACCGGCGCGAGGACTTCCGCACCGAGATCCTCGGACTGGTCAAGGCCCAGATGGTGAAGAACACCGTCATCGTCCCGGTCGGCGCCAAGGGCGGCTTCGTCGCCAAGCAGCTCCCCGACCCGGCGGCCGACCGCGACGCCTGGCTGGCCGAGGGCATCGCCTCGTACAAGACCTTCATCTCGGCGCTGCTCGACATCACCGACAACCTCAAGGCCGGCGACGTCGTCCACCCGCAGGACGTCGTGCGCCACGACGAGGACGACACCTACCTCGTCGTGGCCGCCGACAAGGGCACCGCGACCTTCTCGGACATCGCCAACGGCGTGGCCGAGTCCTACGGCTTCTGGCTGGGCGACGCGTTCGCCTCCGGCGGCTCCGCCGGCTACGACCACAAGGGCATGGGCATCACCGCCCGCGGCGCCTGGGAGTCCGTCAAGCGCAACTTCCGCGAACTGGGCCACGACACCCAGAGCGAGGACTTCACCGTCGTCGGCATCGGCGACATGTCCGGGGACGTCTTCGGCAACGGCATGCTGCTCAGCGAGCACATCCGCCTGGTCGCCGCCTTCGACCACCGGCACATCTTCCTCGACCCGAACCCGGACGCCGCCGTCTCCTACGCCGAGCGCCGCCGGCTCTTCGACCTCCCGCGCAGCTCCTGGGACGACTACGACAAGTCGCTGATCTCCACCGGCGGCGGCGTCTTCCCGCGCAGCGCGAAGTCGATCCAGCTCACCTCCCCCGTGCGGGCCGTGCTCGGCATCGAGCAGACCCGGCTCACCCCGGCCGAACTGATGAAGGCCATCCTGCAGGCGCCCGTCGACCTGTTCTGGAACGGCGGCATCGGCACCTACGTCAAGGCCTCCGCCGAGACCAACGCCGAGGTCGGCGACAAGGCCAACGACGCCATCCGGGTCGACGGCGGCCAGCTCCGCGCCCGCGTCGTCGGCGAGGGCGGCAACCTCGGCTGCACCCAGCTCGGCCGGATCGAGTACGCCGCGAGCGGCGGCCCCGAAGGCACCGGCGGCTGGATCAACACCGACGCCATCGACAACTCGGCCGGCGTCGACACCTCGGACCACGAGGTCAACATCAAGATCCTGCTCAACCAGGTCGTCGCCGACGGCGACATGACGGTCAAGCAGCGCAACAAGCTGCTCGCCGAGATGACCGACGAGGTCGGCCACCTCGTGCTGCGCAACAACTACGCGCAGAACGTCGTGCTCGCCAACGCCGTCGCCCAGGCCGTCAGCATGGTCAACGTCCACTCCCGGATGATCAACCGGCTGGAGTCGGTCGGCCAGCTCGACCGGGCCCTGGAGTTCCTGCCCACCGAGCGTCAGATCCGCGAACGCCAGCAGAACGGCCGCGGGCTCTCCCAGCCCGAACTCTCCGTCCTGCTCGCCTACACGAAGATCACCCTCGCGGACGAGCTGCTCGCCACCGACCTGCCCGACGACCCGTACTTCCGCACCGCCTTGCACGACTACTTCCCGAGCGCCCTGCGGGCCCGCTTCGGCGAGGCGATCGACGCCCACGCCCTGCGCCGGGAGATCGTCACCACCCTGATCGTCAACGACACGATCAACCGCGGCGGCTGCACCTTCGCGTTCCGCCTCCGCGAGGAGACCGGCGCGACGTACGAGGAGATCGCCCGCACCCACACCGCGGCCCGCGCCGTCTTCGGCCTCCAGGACATCTGGGCCGAGATCGAGGGCCTCGACACCGTCGTCCCCGCCCGCACCCAGACCCGGATGCGCCTGCACTCGCGCCGGCTCGTCGAGCGCGCCACCCGCTGGATGCTCAACAACCGGCGCCAGCCGCTCGACATCGCCGGCACCATCGAGTTCTTCCACGACCGGGTCCACGAGGTCTGGGGCTCGCTGCCCAAGCCGCTGCGCGGCGAGGACCTCGCCTGGTACGAGTCCGTCTACAACGAGCTGGCCGGCGCGGGCGTCCCGGACCACCTGGCCGCCCGGATCGCCGGCCTGTCCTCGACCTTCCCCACCCTCGACATCACCGAGGTCGCGGACCGCTCCGGCAAGGACGTCGCCGAGGTCGCCGACCTCTACTACGACCTCGCCGACCGCCTCCAGATCACCCACCTGCTCGACCGCATCATCGAACTCCCGCGGGTCGACCGCTGGTCCTCGATGGCCCGCGCCGCGATCCGCGAGGACCTCTTCGCGGCGCACGCCGCCCTCACCGCCGACATCCTCGCCTGCGGCCCGGAGGGCGCCACCCCCGAGGAGCGCTACACCGCCTGGGCGGAGCTCAACTCCACCCTGCTCAACCGGGCCAAGAGCACCCTCGACGACATAAGGGGTTCGGACAACTACGAGCTGTCCAGCCTCTCCGTCGCCATGCGGGTGATCCGGACGCTGCTGCGCACCGGCTCGATGCGCTGACGCGGCCGGGGCAGCACGTGGGGCGGGACCGTCACGGACGGTCCCGCCCCGCTCGGCGTTCCGGCCCGGATGTGGCCGGGGTCACACGGAACCCGCAGGCTCCGGCGGACAGGTAGAGGCGTGGAACTGTCACTGCGGGCCCGGCTGCGAGCCGGGGACCAGAGCGCCTTGGGGGAACTGTTCGACAGCCAGGCGCAGGACCTGTACCGGTACGCGGTGCGGGCGTCGGGGGACTGGGCGACGGCCGAGGACGTCGTCTCCCTGACCTTCCTGGAGGCCTGGCGACTGCGCGGGAAACTGCGCGAGGAGGGGGAGAGCGTACGGCCGTGGCTGTTCGGCATCGCGGCGAACGTGCTGCGCAACACGGCGCGGGCGGCCCGGCGGCACCAGGCGGCGCTGGCCCGGATGCCGGCCCGGGAGGTGGTGCCGGACTTCGCCGACGAGCTGGTCGGCCGGCTCGACGACAGCACCGAACTGGCCGCGGCACACCGGGCGCTGGCCCGGCTGCGGCGGGCGGACCGGGAGGTCTTCACGCTCTGCGTCTGGGCGGGCCTCGACTACGTGAGCGCGGCGCAGGCGCTGGGCGTGCCGGTGGGGACGGTGCGGTCGAGACTGTCGCGGGCCCGGACCAGGCTGCGCGGGCTCGCGGACGAGGAACTGCGAACCCGTACGGAACCCGGCAGGGGCGGCGGACAGGTACAGGGTGGCCGCACGGAAGCGGCCCGGTCGATGCGGGAGAAGAGCCGATGAACGCCAAGCGCGACGACGCCGACGAGTGCACGGAGCTGGGCCGTCTGCTGCCCGCCCCGGCGCTGCCGGAACTCTCCACCGACCGCCGCCGGCTGTTGAGGGGACATCTGATGAGCGAGATCAATGAGGCACCGCAGCCCGTACGCAGTCGCGGCCGGCGGTACGGCTGGGTGGCGCTGCCCGCCCTGGCGGGCGGCCTGGCGCTGGCCGTGGTGCTGAGCGGCGGGGGCGGCGGCACTCCGGCGGCGCCGCCGCTGGCGCAGGCGCCGCAGGAGTCGCAGCTGCACGCGGCGCCGGTCGCGGCGGTGCTGCTGGACCAGGCGGCGCAGGCGGCGGAGAAGAAGCCGGACGCCAAGCCGGGCAAGGGGCAGTTCGTCTACGTCAAGAGCCTGGAGGCGTTCGGGAGCTCGAACGAGGCGACGGGCGAGACCAGCCTCGGCACCCCGCACCAGCGGGAGATCTGGCTGTCGGTGGACGGAACGCAGTGGGGACTGCTGATCGACGGGAGCAGGCCGCCTGCGACGGGAAAGAAGAAGGAGGCGAACGAGGCCCGGCCCGGGATACCGGCGCCGCGGACGGACGGCGGGTTGTGGCTGGAGCCGAACCGGTCCCCCGGACTGAACGGCCCCACCTACGAGTACCTCGCGGGGCTCCCGACGGACCCGGCCGCCCTGCTGGAGAAGATCTACACGGAGACGAAGGGGCAGGGAAGTTCGCCCGACCAGGAGGCCTTCGTCACCATCGGAGACCTGCTGCGCGGGCAGATCGCCCCGCCGGCCGTGAGCGCCGCGCTCTACCGGGCGGCGGCGAGGATCCCGGGTGTCACCACGATCGACGGCGTCCCGGCCGGCTCGGGCCGGACCGGGGTGGCCGTCGCCCATGTGGACGGCGACGTCCGGACGGAGTGGATCTTCGACCGGAGCAGCTACGAGTTCCTGGGCGAGCGGGAGGTCGTGGCGGCCGAGGGCAGCCGCTGGGGCAAGCCCGGTACGGTCACCGGTCAGAGCACGGCCCTCAGCCGGGCCGTGGTCGACGCGGCCGGTGACCGCCCGGAGCAGTAGGGAGCAGAACCGCCCGACGTGAGTGCGGGGCCCGTGCGGGAGACGGGCCCCGCACCGGCGTCTGCGGCGCTACTGCCCGGCCGCGCGCTGCAGGGCGCTGGCGAGCAGGGCGAGGTCGGTCGGGCCGTTGCCGAGTTCGCGGACGGGGCGGCGGGCCGGCGGGGCGCCGAGCTGGGCCGGGTCTATCGCGACGACGGTCGGCCGCAGGGTGGCGGTACGGGGGATGCGGCCGCTGATCCTGGCGGTCTGGAAGGCGGCCACGCCGCCGTCCGGCAGGCGCAGGTAGCCCCGGCCGGGGGTGGCCTCGTCGAGGGCGGCGGCGTCGCCGAGGTGGATCAGCAGGTCGGAGTCGGACGGGTACTCGGTGCGCAGCGCGATCCGCAGCAGAGCCGCCTCGTCGACCTCGGAACCGGCCGTCTCCTCGGGCTGTCCGGTGGTGACGGCGAGGTGGATGCCGAGCGGGCCGCCGCGCTGGGCGACGGCGGCCAGCGCGCGGGCGAGCGGCCGGCCGGCGGCGGAGGTGGGGGCGAGCAGTGCCTCGTAGTCGTCGACGACGACGACCAGCCGGGGCGGGACGGGGGCTGCGGGCGGCCCGGCGGGAGCCGGCGGGCGGGAGCCGCCGGTGCGCGGCTGGACGAGCTTGATGCCGGCCTCGGTCCGCAGGCCGCCGGAGGCGCCGCTCAGCACCGGCTCGCCGGCCGGCACGGTCACGGCGGCCGGGAGCGGCGCGGCTTCGTCCAGCAGCCGGGCGGCGTGCCAGGAGGCGAAGTCGAGACTGTCGAAGAGCTTCTCGCGCAGGCTCAGTTCGTCGAGCAGGGCGTCGGCGGTCAGCAGGGCCTGCCGGGGGTCGGCCGCCGCGTTCACGTGGGCGGTGACGTGCGGCAGCTCCGTACAGGCGCGCAGGCCGGACTGGCCGTCGCCGTCGGCCGGGCCCCGGCCCTCGATCACCATGACGGCGAGCCGGTCGGGGCGCTCGGAGACCGCGAGCGAGGCGATCAGGCTGCGCAGCAGTTCGGTCTTGCCCGCGCCCTTGGCGCCGCCGGCCAGCAGGTGCGGGCCGCCCGGGTCGGGCGAGGGGAGGGTCAGTTCGGGGTCGGCGAGGTCGATGCTGCAGAGCTCGTCGCGGGTGGTGCCGATCAGGGCCGTCGCGGTGGCGACGGCGGTGGGCCCGGCCTGCCAGCGGGCCGACAGCTTGGCGGGGGTGACGCTGTCGAGCTGGAGCAGGTCGAGCAGCCGCAGCGCGTCGGGCAGCGGGCCCCGGGCGGCGGGGGTGGCCTCCCGCAGCGGGGCGAGGTGGCGGGCCAGGCGCTCGGCCCAGGCGTCGGAGACGGCGTCCAGCGAGACGTCCTCGACGCTCTCGCGGCCGCCGGCGACCGGTCGCTCCACGGTCAGGTGGGTGCCCACCTCGCCGGTGATCACGGCGGTCGCGCCGATCCCGGCGGGCAGCAGTTCGGGCCGCTCGGCGAGGCAGACGGGGAAGACGCCGACGGCCGGGCCCTGGCGCAGCAGCAGGTCGAGGGCGCGGCGGCCGGACTCGGTGCCGGGGGCGCCGTCGACCAGGAGGACGGTGGTGGGCAGGCCGGTGGCACTGTCGGGGGAGGTGAGGCGGGCGGTCAGCTCGGTGAGCCGGGCGGTGGCCTGCTCGTCGTCCAGGCCGAGCAGCAGCCGGCAGTCCTGGCCGTGCTGGGGGCGCAGGTGGGGCAGCCAGAGGGACCAGGCCCAGGTGTCGGCGCGCTCCTGCGGCGTGCGCCCGGCGTCGGCGTCGACGACGACCAGGCTGAGGCCGGTCGGCGGGTGCAGGGCGGCGAGCTGGGCGACGACGGCGCGGGTCAGCGAGTCGAGCCGGGCGCGCGGGCCGGCCAGGCCGAGGCTGCCGGCGGTCTGCAGGTCGAGGGTGACCGGGACGGCGGGCAGCATCGTGCCGGGCGCGGTGCCGGGGCCGCCGGGGAGGTCCGCGGTGCCCAGGCGCAGGGTCAGCGCGTCGGGGTGGGTGGGTCCGCGCTCCCAGAGCCGGGGGCCGGGGCCGAGCGCGTTGAGCAGCAGGGTGGCGAGGTCGGGCCAGCGTTCGCGCTGGTTGGCGGCCTGCCGGGTGCGGGCGGCGGAGTGCTGCTGGGCGGAGCTGTCGCGGCCGGGGTCGGCGGGGGCGGTGCTGCGGCCGAGGCGCCGGGAGAGCAGGGCGCGGGCCCGGCCCGAGGCGGGGGTCTCGGCCGTGGCGGGCGGCTCGGGGGCGCTCTGCACGGGCCTGGCGGCTGCGGGGGCGGCGAGCTGGAGGTGGCCGAGGCCGTCGGGGAGCGCCGCGCGGGCGGGTGTCCCTGAGGTGTCCCCGGGGCCGGTGGTGGGGGTGGTGACCTGGAGGGTGGACTCGCCGAGCCGCAGCAGGCCGGGCTCGCCGAGCGGGACGGCCTCCTCGGGGCTGACGAAGCGTCCGTCCAGGGTGGTGCCGTTGGTGGAGCCGAGGTCGCGGACCGTCACCTGGCCGTCGGCGGCGAGGTGCAGGGCGAGGTGCAGCCGGGAGACGTCCGGGTCGTCGAGCGGGACGTCGGCCTCGCTGGAGCGGCCGACGCTGATCTCCCGGCCGTGCAGGCGGTGCACGCCGCCGGCGTCCGGGCCGCCGATGACGCGGAGTTCGGCGGCGGCCGGGTCGGGCGTGTCCTCGTCGGCGGTCGGGTCGGCCTCGCCGAGGCTCAGGACGGCGCCGTCGAGCAGCGGGGGGTGGCCGAGGAGGGCGTGTTCGTCGACCCTGCGCGCCCCGGCGTACAGGTGCACATGGGTGGCGGCACGCGGACCCCGCACGCCCACGGCGCCCGCGAGTGCGCCCGCGACGGCGCCGAGCGCCGTGCCGACGGGAGCGGTGACCAGCACGTCCACGTAGGGAATGGCGGACCCGGCGACTGCCGGGCCGCTGCGCGGTCGGAGGACGGTCAGCCTGATCTGCATCTCGCCCGCGGTCCCTTCTGCTGGTACTGAAACACTGCTGGTACTGGACGCCCTGGTGCCGTACGGGTGCTGCCGCGCGTGTGGCGCCGCCGCCGAGGGGCACGGACGGCCACGACGACCTTGGGCCACAGGAGTGGTCAGCATCATCCTGCCACCCATCGCCGACAGTCCGCGCACGGTACCGGATTTGACGATCTTGCGATCATCGCCATGGTGGAGGCGACGGGCAGTCAGGTCAACCGTCCCGGGAGCCGCCCCGGCGCGCTCGTCCCGGCGTCCCGGGCAGGACCCCCGGGGGACGACGCCGGGACCCCGCGCGACGGGCGGTCCGGGCACCTCGGAAACACGATCGGACACCGTTAGAGTGGCCGGAACACGGGCCCGGCAGGCTCACCGCACCGGCGGGGAGCGCCCCGCGGCAGCGGCACGGCGAGGAGTGCGACAGGTGCGGCCAGTCGGCAGCAAGTATCTGCTTGAGGAGACCCTCGGACGGGGGGCCACCGGCACCGTGTGGCGTGCCCGGGTGCGCGAGGACGCCGTCGTGCCGGGCAGCGAGCCCGGCCAGCTGGTCGCGATCAAGGTGCTCCGCGAGGAGCTGGCGGCCGACCCGGACGTCGTGATGCGCTTCCTGCGGGAGCGCTCCGTCCTGGTGCGGCTCAGTCACCCGAACATCGTCCGGGTCCGCGACCTGGTGGTCGAGGGCGAGCTGCTGGCCCTGGTGATGGACCTGGTCGAGGGCCCGGACCTGTTCCACTACCTGCGCGGCAACGGCCCCTTCAGCCCGATCGCCGGCGCCCTGCTGATGGCCCAGGTCGCCGACGCGCTGGCCGCCAGCCACGCCGACGGCGTCGTGCACCGCGACCTGAAGCCGGCGAACGTCCTGCTCGCCACCGTCCGGGCGGACGGCACCGAGCAGATGCACCCGATGCTCACCGACTTCGGCATCGCCCGGCTCGCCGACTCCCCGGGCATCACCCGCACCCACGAGTTCGTCGGCACCCCCGCGTACGTGGCGCCGGAGTCCGCGAGCGGCCGCCCGCAGACCTCGGCGGTCGACGTCTACGGCGCCGGGATCATGCTGTTCGAGCTGGTCACCGGCCGTCCGCCGTTCCAGGGCGACGGCCCGCTGGCGATCCTGCAGGCCCACCTTGCCCAGGAGCCGCAGCGGCCCTCGACCATGCCCGAGCCGCTCTGGACGGTCATCGAGCGCTGCCTGCGCAAGGATCCGGCCCAGCGGCCGAGCGCCACCTCGCTGGCCCGCGCACTGCGGGTGGTCGCGGCGGGCGTCGGCGTGCACGCCTCGCCGGCGGCCGTGGACACCGCCCTCGCGGTCGGCGCCCTGCTGCTGCCGGACCCGCAGCCGGCGCCGGTGACCAGCACCGACCCGACCGTTCCCACCGGCCTGTCGGCGGCGGGCGCGGCGGCGCCGTACGGTTCGGCGGACGCCACCCAGGTGCTGCCCGCCGGGGGCCGGTTCGACGCGGCCGCCGCCACCCAGCTGCTGCCGCCCGCCGGGCCGCCCGCGGCGGTGCCCGCAGGGCCGTACGGCGCCGAGGACCGCACCCGGATGATGCCCCCGGTGGGCCCGCCCGGACAGGGGCCGGGTCAGGCCGCCCCGGCGCAGCCGGAGGCGCCGCACCCGTGGCAGACCCAGCTGCGCGCCGCCCGTGACCGCAACCAGCAGACCGAGATCGGCTTCCTCGACCCGGAGGAGCTGCGCGCCCCCCAGGTCGCGCCGCAGCCGTACCAGGCCGGACGGCCGCCCCAGCAGCCGCCCCAGCAGGGCCAGCAAGGCCAGGGCCAGGGCCAGCCGCCGGGCTACGGTCGGCCGGGCGGCTACGCCCAGCGGCCGCCGGTCGCGCCCGCTCCCTACCAGCCGTACCAGCCCGGTCAGCCCTATCAGGGGCACGGCCAGGGCGAGGGCGGCCGTCCGCCGCAGCCCCAGGGCTACGGCCGGCAGCCGCAGTCCGCCCAGCAACAGCAACAGCAGCAGTACCAACAGCAGCAACAGCAGCAGAACCAGCCGCAGGGCCGCTACCAGGCGCCGCCGCAGGCGGGCGGGCGGCCCGCGCCGCCCGTCGTGCCCCGCCGGGCCGAACCGCCGGCCCCGCAGCAGCGCGAGCCGCAGCAGCCCGACCGCCGCGAGCCGCCCGCCCGCGAGCCCAGGGGCCGGGAGCCGCGGCCCCGCAGCCGGAACAAGATGTACATCCCGGGGCTCGGCTGCCTGAAGGGGTGCCTGATGGTGCTGGTGGTGCTGGCGCTGGGGGCGGCCGCGCTGTGGAACTTCACCCCGCTGCCGGAGTACTGGGCGAACGTGCAGACCTGGTTCGGCGACGCGAGCGACTGGGTCAGCACGACCTGGAGCTCGCTCTCCGGCTGAGACCGGCCGGGACCGGCTCCCGGCTCCCGTCCCGGAGCCGGGATAGCCGACTTGTCGACACTTCACGAGATTTCCCGCCAAGTCCCGCCCGCCGGAACGCCCGCAGCGTCCCCCGGCGGGCGCCGGTACGCGTAGGTTGGTCGCTGACGCACCGACCTACCCGAGCGCACAGCGTCCCCTCCGTGCGCTCCCGCCGCCCACGGAGCAGCATTGGCACGCAAGATCGGCAGCCGCTACACCGTCCACCAGGTGATCGGCCGGGGCTCGGCAGGGACCGTGTGGCTCGGCGAGGGCCCGGACGGCCCGGTGGCCGTCAAGCTGCTGCGCGAGGACCTCGCCACCGACCAGGTGCTCGTCGGCCGCTTCGTCCAGGAGCGGGCCACCCTCACCAACCTCGACCACCCGCGGGTGGTCGGCGTGCGCGACATGGTGGTCGACGGCGACGACCTGGCCCTGGTGATGGAACTCGTCCAGGGCACCGACCTGCGCTCGCGCCTGGAGCGGGACGGCGTGCTGCCCCCGCAGGCCGCCGTGTCGGTGATCGCGGACGTCGCGGACGGCCTCGCCGCCGCCCACGCGGCCGGGATCGTCCACCGCGACGTCAAGCCGGAGAACGTCCTGCTCGACCTCGCCGCCCCGCCCGGCCCCGGCGGCGCCCCGCGCGCCAAGCTGACCGACTTCGGCATCGCCCGGCTGGTCGACGCCCCCCGTCGCACCCGGGCCACCCGGATCATCGGAACCCCGGACTACCTCGCCCCGGAGATCATCGAGGGCCTGGAGCCGCGCGCCGCCGTCGACATCTACGCCCTGGCCACCGTGCTGTACGAGCTGCTGGCCGGCTTCACGCCGTTCGGCGGCGGCCACACCGGGGCCGTGCTGCGCCGGCACGTCACGGAGAGCGTGCCGCCGGTGCCCGGTCTGCCGGACGGCCTGTGGCGGATCATCGCCGAGTGCCTGGCGAAGGCCCCGGCCTCCCGGCTGCGGGCCGCCGAGCTGGCCGAGCGGCTGCGCGAGCAGCTGCCCGCGCTGGCCGGCCTGCCGGGCATCGTCGTCCCCGCGCAGGGCCGGGCGCCCGCCGAGGAGGCGCTGACGCCCGCCGAGGCGGTCTACGCCGAGGTGGACGCGGGCCCCGGCACCCACAAGCGGCGGCGCGGTCCGGCCGTCCCGCTGGTGCCCGGTTCGGCCCCGGACTCCACCCGGGACACCCACACCAGTCTGCGCCGCCCGTCCGCCCAGGAGCTGGCCTCGTACGCCGCCGAGTCGCGGGCCCAGCGGACGGCCGCGAACCCCGCCGGGCACCGCCGGGGCGGCCGCAGCGCCCTGGTGCGCCGCCGCCGGCTGATGGCGGTGGTGCTCGCCGTGGTGCTGCTGCTGGCGGGCGCCGCGGCGGCCTGGACGGCGTTCGCCGCCGAGCCCGGCCCGGGCGCCAGCGGCGGTGCGGGCACCGGCTCCGGCACGCACGCGGCGGCCCCGCCCGGTGCCGCCCGGCCCCCGGTGTCGTCGATCGCCCTCCGCTAAGCATTAGGCTGGTGGCGTGGCAGCCGTCGATCCTTCCGAAGAGCTCAAGTCCCTCGAGTCGACCATGGGGTCGATCGAGGCCGTCCTCGACCTGGACAAGATCCGGGCCGACATCGCCCGTCTGGAGGAGGAGGCAGCCGCCCCCAACCTGTGGGACGACCTCGCGAACGCGCAGAAGGTCACCAGCCGGCTCTCCTTCCTCCAGGGCGAGCTGCGCCGGGTCCAGACCCTGCACGGCCGGGTCGACGATCTGGCGGTGCTGTTCGAGCTGGCCGAGGCCGAGAACGACGCGGACACCCGCGCCGAGGCCGAGGCCGAGCTGGCGTCCGTCAAGGAGGCCGTCGAGGCGCTGGAGGTCCGCACGCTGCTCTCCGGCGAGTACGACGCCCGCGAGGCGCTGATCAACATCCGGGCCGAGGCCGGCGGCGTGGACGCCGCGGACTTCGCCGAGCAGCTGATGCGGATGTACCTGCGCTGGGCCGAGCGGCACAACTACCCGACCGAGGTCTACGACACCTCGTACGCGGAGGAGGCCGGCATCAAGTCCGCGACCTTCACCGTGAAGGTGCCGTACGCCTACGGCACGCTCTCCGTCGAGCAGGGCACGCACCGGCTGGTGCGGATCTCGCCGTTCGACAACCAGGGCCGCCGCCAGACGTCCTTCGCCGGCGTCGAGGTGCTCCCGGTCGTCGAGCAGAGCGACCACGTGGAGATCGACGAGGGCGAGCTGCGCATCGACGTGTACCGCGCGTCGGGCCCCGGCGGCCAGGGCGTCAACACCACCGACTCGGCCGTGCGCATCACGCACCTCCCGACCGGCACCGTGGTGTCCTGCCAGAACGAGCGCTCGCAGATCCAAAACAAGGCCTCGGCGATGAACGTCCTCCAGGCCAAGCTGCTGGAGCTGCGCCGCAAGGAGGAGCGGGCCGCGATGGACGCCCTCAAGGACAGCGGCAGCTCCTGGGGCAACCAGATGCGCTCGTACGTCCTGCACCCGTACCAGATGGTCAAGGACGTCCGCACCGAGTACGAGGTCGGCAACCCGCAGGCCGTCCTGGACGGCGACATCGACGGCTTCATCGAGGCCGGCATCCGCTGGCGCAAGCAGCGCGAGACCGCCCCGGAGCAGTAGTCCCGGGTGACACGACGGAGCGGGCCCCGCCGGTAGGTACCGGCAGGGCC
>NZ_JBHUWW010000068.1:0-45921 GCF_042669755.1 Kitasatospora sp. NPDC057223
ATCATCTTCCTCGACGAGCCGACCACCGGCCTCGACCCCCGCTCGCGGCACAGCATGTGGCAGATCATCCGGCAACTCGTCTCCGGCGGTACCACGGTCCTCCTCACCACCCAGTACCTGGAGGAGGCCGACGAACTCGCCGACCGCATCGCCGTCCTGGACAACGGCCGGATCGCCGCCCACGGCACCGCCGAAGAACTCAAACGACTCGTCCCCGGCGGCCACGTCCGCCTGCGCTTCTCCGACCCCGCCGCCTACCGCACCGCCGCCCGCACCCTCACCGACGCCACCCGCGACGACGAGGCCCTCGCCCTGCAGATCCCCAGCGACGGCAGCCAACGCGACCTGCGCACCATCCTCGACCGCCTCGACACCGCCGCCGTCGAGGCCGACGAACTCACCGTCCACACCCCCGACCTCGACGACGTCTTCTTCGCCCTCACCACCACCGCACAGCCCGCCCTGCCCGCCCAGCCCGGCCCGCCCGCCCAGCCCGAGGAGACGCTGCGATGAGCTCCCTGACCCCCGCCGTGCGCGACTCGGCCACCATGCTGCGCCGCAACCTCCTGCACGCCCGCCGCTACCCCTCCCTCACCCTCAACCTGCTGCTCACCCCGATCGTCCTGCTGCTGCTCTTCGTCTACGTCTTCGGCGACGTGATGAGCGCCGGCATCGGCGGCGCCGGCGCCGACCGCTCCGCCTACATCGCCTACCTCGTCCCCGGCATCCTCCTGATGACCATCGGCGGGACCCTCGTCGGCACCGCCGTGTCCGTCTCCAACGACATGACCGAAGGCATCATCGCCCGCTTCCGCACCATGGCCGTCCACCGCGGATCCGTCCTCATCGGCCACGTCATCGGCAGCGTCCTGCAAGCCGTCACCAGCGTCATCCTCGTCGGCGCCGTCGGCGTCGCCATCGGCTTCCGCTCCACCGACGCCACCGCCCTCGAATGGGCCGCCGCCCTCGGACTCCTCACCCTCTTCGCCCTCGCGTTCACCTGGATCGCCGTCGGCATGGGCATGGTCAGCCCCAGCGCCGAAGCGGCCAGCAACAACGCCCTGCCACTGATCTTCCTGCCGCTCATCTCCAGCGCCTTCGTCCCCGTCCACGCCATGCCCGGCTGGTTCCAGCCCATCGCCCAGTACCAGCCCTTCACTCCCGCCATCGAAACCCTGCGCGGACTGCTCCTCGGCACCGAGATCGGCAACAACGGATGGATCACCATCCTCTGGTGCCTCACCCTCGCCACCCTCGGCTACCGCTGGTCCAAAGCCGCATTCGACCGCGACCCGAAGTGACCCCGACGACCGGCCGCCCCCCGCGGACCCCGACGTGCGAGTCCGACGGCGGGTACGGGTGGCGGCGTTCGGGGTCAGAGCGTGACGGTGGCCCGGAAGAGCGTGGCACCGGGCCCGGTGAGGGTGGTGTCGGTGCCGGTGGCGGGCAGGAACGCGGACTCGCCGCGGGCGAGTTCGAGGGTCTGTCCGTCGGCGGCGGTGAGGCGGGCGGCGCCGGTGGTGCAGAGCAGGATCTGCGGGGCGCGGCCGTCGATCTGGCGGGGTTCGTCGCCGAGGTCGAACCGGGAGAGCCGGAACTCGTCGATCGGTACGGGGTAGAGCAGTTCGCCGGGCGTGGCGTCGGCGGGGACGGGCCGCAGGACGTCCGGTTCGGCGGCGGTGAACCCGACGACCTTCAGCAGTTCGGGGACGTCGATGTGCTTGGGCGTGAGGCCCGCCCGCAGCACGTTGTCCGAGTTGGCCATGAGTTCCACGGCGGTGCCGTGCAGGTACCCGTGCGGGACGCCCGCGCCGAGGTAGAGCGCCTCACCCGGCTGCAGCCGGACGTGGTTGAGGAGCATTCCGGCGAGCAGGCCGATGTCGCCGGGGAACTCCCGGGTGATGAGCGTGTACGGGGCGTACGGGCCGGCCGGGTCGGCGGCGGCGGCCCGGTCGACGGCTTCGGCGGTCTCCCGGACGAGATCGGCGGCGGTGGCCCGGTCGAGCGACAGGACGCCGGCGAGTGCCGCCCGCAGGGCCTCGGACTCGGGCTCCTGGTGCAGGACGTCGATCAGCGGGGCGAGCCCGGGCACGTTCAGGGCGGCCAGCAGGGCGGCGGCGTCGGCGGGCCGGCGGAAGCCGCAGAGGCCGTCGAACTCGTCGAGTGCGCAGATCAGTTCGGGCTTGTGGTTGGCGTCGCGGTAGTTGCGGTCCGGCGCGTCGAGCTGGATGCCCCGGGCCTGTTCGTCGGCGAAGCCGGCCCGGGCCTGGTCGAGCGTCGGGTGGGCCTGGATCGACAGCGGGATGCCGGCGGCGAGGACCTTGAAGAGGAAGGGCAGCCCGGTGCCGAACCTGGCCGTGGTGGCTTCGCCGAGTTCGGCCCGCGGGTCGGCGGCGATCAGTTCGTCCAGCGGTACCGGCCCGTTGCCACGGTCGGTGCGGGACGGGGCGCCGGGGTGGGCGCCCATCCACAGCTCGGCCTGCGGGCGGCCGGTGGGCTCCTGCCCGAGCAGTTCGGGGATCGCGGTGACCGAGCCCCAGGCGTACGGGCGGACGGTGTTGACGAGCCTGTCCATGCGCGCGGTCCTACTCCTTGGCTGCACTGGTGTGGGGTGCCGGATCGCTGGGGAAGTTCCCTGCGGGGCGCGGGCGGTCCTGTGGGAAGGGCCGGGAGACGACCCTAACCGACCGGCCGTGCACCGGACCAAGCCGCGGGGAGTCCCGCGAGGCCGCAGGGGCTCGGGCACGGTGACCGAGGGCTGCGGGGGCAGGTATAGAATGCCGGTTCTCAGTACCTTCTGTCTCTGCGGGCCGCCCGGCAAGTCTGTGTCTCTGATACGGGTGACGGTGGCACATCCGCACCCATCGTTCGAGAGGCTTGTACGTGACCGCGACCCAGCAGAGCTTTGCTGATCTCGGCAAGGTGCTGGTGATCATCCCGACCTACAACGAGGCTGAGAACGTCGAGTTGATCGTCGGCCGGGTCCGGGCGGCAGTGCCCGAGGTCCATGTGCTGGTGGCCGACGACAACAGCCCGGACGGCACCGGCGACATCGCCGACAAGCTGGCCGCCGCGGACCCGAACGTGCAGGTGCTGCACCGCAAGGGCAAGGAAGGCCTGGGCGCCGCCTACCTGGCGGGCTTCCGCTGGGGCATCGACAACGGCTACGACGTGCTGGTGGAGATGGACGCCGACGGCTCCCACCGCCCCGAGGAGCTGGACCGGCTGCTGACCGCGCTGCGCGGCGCCGACCTGGTGCTGGGTTCGCGCTGGGTGCCCGGCGGCCGGGTCGTGAACTGGCCGAAGTCGCGGCTGCTGCTCTCGCGCGGCGGCTCGACGTACTCGCGTCTGATGCTCGGCGTGCCGATCCGCGATGTCACCGGCGGCTACCGGGCGTTCCGCAAGGAGACGCTGCTGGGGCTGGGCATGGACGAGGTCGCCTCGGCCGGCTACTGCTTCCAGGTCGACCTGGCGTGGCGCACGGTGAAGGCGGGCTTCAAGGTCGCCGAGGTGCCGATCACCTTCGTCGAGCGTGAGCTCGGTGCGTCGAAGATGAGCCGCAGCATCGTGGTCGAGGCCCTGTGGCGGGTCACCTCGTGGGGCGTCGCCGACCGCTTCGGCAAGCTCACCGGCAAGAACAAGAAGAAGTAGCCCGCGCCGCAGCAGTACGGGCAGTACGGGCAGTACGGGCAGTACCCACAGCATCCAGCAGCACCCGGCCGTGAGGCCGGGTGCTGTCTGCGTTTTCGGCGCCCGGCGCGGTGTGGTGCGTGGCCGGTGCCCGGTCAGCAGGAGCCCGGGCCGCGGCCGGGCGGGAGGTGGATCTCGGCCCAGGTGGCGAGCTCGCCGAGGGCCGGGCGCAGGGCGGCGCCGGCCTCGGTGAGGTGGTAGCTGACCCGCAGCGGCGGGCCCTCGTCGACCTCGCGGACGACCAGTCTGGCGTCCGCGAGTTCGGTGAGGCGGTCGGAGAGCATCCGCTCGCTGATGCCGGGGATGGCGCGGCGCAGTTCGGAGAAGTAGCTGGGGCCGTGGGTGTCGAGCACGGAGACCACCAGACCGCTCCAGCGCTTGCCGAGCAGTTCGAAGGCTCGGGTGATGGCGAGGCCCACGCCCGCGCACGGGTTGGCGGTGCTCGGCGGTACCTCCTGCGGGGCCATGGGGACAGCGTACCGGGCGCCCGCTAGTGACTATCGAAAAGTAAGCTGCTACGTTAATTGCAGCTGCCCATGAAAGGTCAGCCCCTTATTAATCGGAGGTCCGTCATGCCCACGCTCCTGCACATCGACTCGTCCGCCGTCGTCGACGGATCCGTCTCGCGGGAGGTGTCGGCCGCTTTCCGCGACGCCTGGCTGGAGCAGCACCCCGGGGGCACCGTGATCCACCGCGACCTCGCCGCCGATCCCCTTCCGCACCTCGGCGCCGACGGCATCCTGGCGCCCTTCCTCCCCGAGGAGCAGCGGACCCCCGGGCAGGCCGCCGCGCTCGCCGTGCGCGAGGAGCTGGCCGCCGAGCTGGAGCAGGCCGACGCGGTCGTCATCGGCACCCCGATGTACAACTTCTCGATCCCGTCCGGCCTCAAGGCCTGGCTCGACCAGGTGATCGTGTACGGCCGCACCGCCGGCGAGGCCCCGTCGGCGGCCGGCACGCCGGTCACCGTGGTCTCCTCCCGCGGCGGCTCGTACGGCCCGGGCAGCCCGCGTGAGAGCTTCGAGTTCGTGACCACCTACCTGGAGAAGGTGTTCAGCGGGATGCTCGGGATCGAGGTCGACTTCATCGTGCCCGAGTTCACCCTGGCGGCCGTGCAGCCGGCGCTGGCCGAGTTCATCGAGACCGCGCGCGCGTCCAAGGCGCAGGCCCTGCAGGAGGCCGCGCAGAAGGCCAAGGCACTCGCGGCCTGAGGCCCGGCGGGCCGGGTACGACGGCGGCGCACGGGCCCCCGGCGGGTCGCGTGCGGCCGCCGGGCGCACCGGTGTGCCGGGCGCGCCTACCCGTCAAACGGCGACGGGTGCTCCCATGCTGGTCCCACACACGGCGGGCTGAACGGTACGACCGGCAGGCCCGCCCGCCGACCGCCACCAGGGAGCAGCAGTGACCTCGTCCCCGCCCGAGGAGAGCGCCGGACCGGAGCCGGCGGCCAGCCGCACGGGGGCCCCGGACGTCCGCCCGCTGGAGACCGCCGTCTTCACCGGCCCGGAGTCCGCCTTCTTCGCCACGTCCACCCTGATCCTCGGCGAGCACACCGCGATCCTGGTGGACGCCCAGCTGACCCGCAGCGCCGGCCGGGAGCTCGCCGAGTGGGTGGCGGGCAAGGGCCGCCGCCTGCTCGCCATCGTCATCACCCACGAGCACCCCGACCACTACTTCGGTGCCGAGGAGGTGCTGCGGCTCTTCCCCGACGCGCAGCTGCTGGCCGCTCCGCCGGTGGTGGAGGGGATCCTGCGCACCGCCGCGGCCAAGGTCGCCCAGTGGAAGCCGGTCTACGGGGACGACATCCCCGACCACCCGCTGGTGCCGGCGCAGCTGCTCCCGCAGCCGTTGATGGTCGACCGGCAGCTGATCCCCGTCCTGCTGCTCGGCCAGGGCGACTGCGCCGGCTCCACGGTGGTGCACGTGCCCAGCATCCGGACGGTGATCGCCGGCGACTTCGTCTACAACGGCGCCCACGTCTGGACCGCCGACACCACCCCCGAGCAGCGCCGCGACTGGGTGGACAACCTCGGCCGGATCGCCGGGCTCGGCGCCGACCGGGTCATCGCCGGGCACCGGGCACCCGACCAGGACGACGACGCGCTGCGGGTGCTCGCCTTCACCCGCGAGTACCTGCGGGAGTTCGACGACCGGCTGCGGGAGCACCCCACCGACGCGGAGGCACTGGTCGCCGCCATGAACCGCCGCTACGCCGGGCTGACGCTGCCCGACATCCTGGAGCGCGGAGCGGCGGCGAACGTGGCCCGGCGGAGGGCGGAGTCCGAGGAGGCGGCAGCAGAGTCCGAGGAGGAGGCGGAGGCGGACCCCGGGACGGACGGCGACGACCGGGACGGCTAGCCGCGGCGGATACTGACGGCATGACACCGTACGACGCGATCGTGCCGGCCGGCGGCGCAGCCCGGCGCCTCGGCGGGGCCGACAAGCCCGGCCTCACGGTGGGTGGGAGCACCCTCCTCGACCGGGTCCTGGCCGCCTGCGCGGGCGCCGGCACCACGGTGGTCGTCGGGCCGGTGCGGCCGACCGCCCGGGCGGGGGTGCGCTGGGCACGGGAGGACCCGCCCGGTGGCGGGCCGGTCGCCGCGGTCGCGGCCGGCCTCGGTGCGGTGACCGGCGCGACGGTGCTGCTCCTCGCCGCCGACCTGCCCTTCCTCGACGAGCGGACCGTCCACCGCCTGGTCACCGCCCTCGACAGCGGACCGGACGCCCCCGAGGCGGCCGTCCTGGTGGACGCCGACGGACGGGACCAGCCGCTCGCCGCCGCCTACCGCACCGGCGCCCTGCGGACCGCCCTGGCCGCCCTGGGCGACCCGGCGGGCCTCCCGCTGCGCCGCCTCACCGGCGCGCTGCGCACCGTACGGCTGGCGGACACCGACGGCGTCGCGTACGACTGCGACACCTGGGACGAGCTGGCCCGGGCCCGCGACCGGGAGCGTGCGCACGGGCGCTGAGCGGCCGGCTCACCGCCGCGCGGAGGCGGGCGTGAGCAAAACGACGCGCGGTGCTCACGGCCGCATCATCGCGGCGGGCGTTCGATCGGGCAGCATGGGGCCATGGACCGCACGCTGGATGACTGGATCGCCGAGGTCAGCGCCGAGCTGGGCATCGAACTCGACGTCGATGTGCCCGGGCTGCTCGACCTGGCCAGGGTGGTCGCCCACGGGGTGGCCCGCCCGGCGGCCCCGCTGACCGCCTTCCTGATCGGCTACGCCGCCGCCCAGCAGGGCGGCGGCGCTCAGGCCGTGGCAGCCGCGAGCAGCCGCACGGCGGCGCTCGCCGAGCGCTGGACGGCGGCCGCCCCGCCGGAGCAGAGTTGAGCGCCCTGACCGATGCCGAGCCCGCCGCGGCGACCCAGGGGTCCGGCCCGGTGGGCCGGAGCCGCCCGGGCGCCCGCGCCGTCGCCGAGCTGACCTGGCCGCAGGCCCGCGAAGCGGCCCGCCGGGCCGGGCGCCGGGCACCGGCTGCGGCGGCGCCACTGAGCCTGGACCTCGCCGACGCCCTCGGCCACACCCTGGCGGAGCCGCTCGCCGCCCTCACCGACCTGCCCGCCTTCGACACCTCCGCGATGGACGGCTGGGCGGTCTCCGGCCCCGGCCCGTGGCGCCCGGCGGGCCGTCTGCTCGCAGGAGAGCAGGCCGGGCCGCTCGCCGACGGCGCGGCCGTGGAGATCGCCACCGGCGCCCAGCTCCCGCCGGGCGCCACGGCCGTGCTGCGGCGCGAGCACGGCCGGGTCGACGGCTCCCTGCTGCACGACCGGACGCCGGGCTCGCTGACCCCCGGGCAGGACGTCCGCCCCCGTGGCCAGGAGTGCCACCGCGGCGAGCAGCTGCTCCCGGCGGGGACACCGGTCGGGCCGTCCGTGCTCGGCCTGGCCGCCGCCTGCGGCCACGACCGGCTGGCCGTCCACCGCCGCCCGACCGTCGAGCTGCTGGTGCTCGGCGACGAACTGCTCGGCTCCGGTCTCCCGCAGCCCGGCCGGGTCCGGGACGCGCTCGGCCCGCTGCTGCTGCCCTGGCTGCGCGCGGCCGGGGCGGAGGTGCTCGGCCGGCGCCCCGTCCGGGACGACTTCGGGCTGCTGCGGGACGCGGTCCGGCACTCGCCCGCGGACGTCGTGGTCACCACCGGCGGCACCGCCGCCGGGCCGGTCGACTTCCTGCACCAGGCCCTGGACGCGGCCGGGGCCCGGCTCGTGGTGGACGGCGTGGCCGTCCGCCCCGGACACCCCATGCTGCTCGCCGAGCTGCCGGACGGCCGCCACCTGGTGGGCCTGCCCGGCAACCCGCTGGCCGCCGTCGCCGGGGCCGTCACGCTGGCCCTGCCGCTGCTGCACCGCCTCGGTGGCCGGGCGGTGGCCGGGCCGTCCGTGGTGCCGGCCGCCGCCGACCTGCCCGGCCACCGGCACGACACCCGGCTGCTGCCCGTCCGGCGCACCGAGCGCGGCGCCGTGCCGCTGGCCTTCGACGGCCCCGCGATGCTGCGCGGGCTGGCCCTGGCCGAGGCCCTGGCGGTGGTGCCGCCGGGCGGCGTCCGGGCCGGGACGGGCGTCGAGCTGCTGCCCGTCCCCTAGGGCGCGGACGTCAGATGCCGCTGGGGGTGGGGATCGCCTGCCGGATGGTGATCACCCGGTCGGTGAGCTGCAGGACGGCCGCCTCCGGCTCGGTGTAGTTCAGCACCCGGCGGCCCCGGACCACGGCGACCACCAGGTCGGCGCACTCGCGCGGACTGTGCCCCGCCTCGGCCCGGGTGACCGGGCGCTCGATCACGTCCAGACCGTTGCCGTACGTCAGCAGGTCCTCCATCACGGAACCCGCGTGCGGGCTGAGCATCGACATGCCGAGCAGCCGGCCCGCCGAACTGGAGCTGGTCACCACCACGTCGGCGCCGCTCTGGCGCAGCAGCGGCGCGTTCTCGTCCTCGCGGACGGCGGCGACCACGGTGGCCCCCTTGTTGAGCTGGCGCGCGGTCAGGGTGACCAGGACGGCGGTGTCGTCCCGCTGCGGCGCGATCACGACCTGTGCGGCGCGCGGGACTTCGGCCCGCAGCAGGGTCTCCGTCCGGGTCGCGTCGCCGAGCACGCCGGCCAGGCCGTCCCGGGTGGCCTGGTCGATCACCTTCTGTTGCGGGTCGACCACCACGATCGAGTCCTTCGGGACCCCTTGGCCCAGCAGGGTGTGGACGGCGCTGCGCCCCTTGGTTCCGTAGCCGATGACGACGGTGTGCTCGCGCACGGTGGACCTCCAGCGTCCGATGCGCCATTGCTGGCGGGTGCGTTCGGTCAGCACCTCCAGGGTGGTGCCGACCAGGATGATCAGGAAGACCACGCGCAGCGGGGTGATCACCAGGATGTTGACGAGCCGGGCGGTGTCGCTGACCGGGGTGATGTCGCCGTACCCGGTGGTCGAGAGGGTGACGGTGGCGTAGTAGGCGGCGTCCAGCAGGTCGACCGAACCGTCGGAGTTGTCGTTGTAGCCGCTGTGGTCGCCCCAGACGATCAGGGTCGTGGCGGCCAGCACGCCCAGCGCCAGAGCCAGCCGCTTCAGCACCTGGCGCAGCGGTGGGGCGGCACTCCTGCTGGGGAGCGAGATCTGACGGTCGGACTCCGTGCCGCCACCCGCGACGCTCCTGGCGCCGGACCCGGCGAGCCGCAGCCAAGACGGCCTGGCGCCGGACCGGGATGGGGATCTGTCGTTGGTCATACGAAGAATCATGCGGTTCCCGGCGGCCGGGGTGGCACCGCCGCGCGGCCCGGGCGGGCCCCGGGGCGGGCGGGCCGGGTGTGCCCGGGCGGGCCGCTCCCGTCATCGGGAGCACCAAGTGCCCTGCCCGGCGCGGCTGGTATGTCACCGGCGGGGGCGCCCGGCGGGCGTAGCGTGGCGGTCATGCGAGCCATCACGATTCCTCATCCCGGCGGCCCCGAAGCGCTGACCTGGGCCGAAGTTCCCGATCCGGTGCCCGGCCAGGGCGAGGTCCTGGTCGAGGTGGCGGCGACCGCCGTCAACCGGGCCGACCTGCTGCAGCGTCAGGGCTTCTACGACCCGCCGCCCGGCGCCTCCCCCTACCCGGGCCTGGAGTGCTCGGGGCGGATCGTCGCGCTCGGCGCCGGCGTCGCCGGCTGGGGCATCGGTGACGAGGTGTGCGCGCTGCTGGCCGGCGGCGGCTACGCGGAGCGGGTCGCGGTGCCGGTCGGCCAGCTGCTGCCGGTGCCCAAGGGCGTCAGCCTGGAGGAGGCCGCCGCGCTGCCGGAGGTGACCGCGACGGTCTGGTCGAACCTCTTCATGGTGGCGCACCTGCGGCCCGCCGAGACGGTACTGCTGCACGGTGGCGCGAGCGGCATCGGGACGATGGCGATCCAGCTGGCGAAGGCCGTCGGCGCCCGGGTGCTGGTGACGGCGGGAAGCGCGGAGAAGCTCGCGCGCTGCGCCGGGCTGGGCGCGGACGTCGGCATCAACTACCGGGAGCAGGACTTCGCGCAGGCCGTCCAGGAGGCCACCGGCGGGGTCGGGGTGGACGTCGTCCTCGACATCATGGGAGCCAAGTACCTGGAGCGGAACGTGGACTCGCTGGCGCTGAACGGACGGCTGGTGATCATCGGCCTGCAGGGCGGCGTGAAGGCCGAGCTGAACCTCGGCGCACTGCTCGCCAAGCGGGCCGCCGTGATCGCGACCTCGCTGCGGGGACGCCCGCTGGCGGAGAAGGCGGCGATCGTGGCGGGGGTGCGCGAGCACGTCTGGCCGTTGATCGAGGGTGGCGTGGTCCGGCCGGTGGTGCACCAGGTGCTGCCGCTGGCCGAGGCGGGCACCGGGCACCAGCTGCTGGAGGCGGGTGCGCAGGTGGGCAAGGTGGTGCTGCGGGTGTGAGGTGCGGGTGGTGAGGTGCGGGGCCGGATTCGGCCGTTCGGAATGCCCGGATTGTCGGATTGTGTGACGCTGGTCCGGAGCTGTCCCGCCGCCGGCCGCGCCTGAGCGCGGTCGGCCGTCGGAAGGACCTCCGTCCGTGGCCGCAACTCCGTACGTGTTCTCCGAGCTCCCGCCCGCCGCGCCCCGTCGCGCCCTCACCGGTACCGGTCCGCGTGCCGCTGCCGCTGCCGCTGCGCCGGTGGCCGCCCGCCGGCGTCGGACGGCCGCCGGCCTCGCCGCCGCCGGCCTCGCCCTCCCGCTGCTGCTGGCCGGTCCCGCGATGGCGGCGGAACCGGACCCCGGGACCGGGGCGGCCGCCACCGCGCAGCAGACCGTGGACGCCGCCGTGGAAGCCGCCCCGGGCGCGGCGCTCCAGCCGGCTGACAGCGCTGCCGCGCAGGCCGCCGGGGCCGCCCAGGCAGCCCAGGGCGTCGAGCCGGAGGCGCAGGAGGCCCTCGACCCGGACCTGCCGGAGCCGGCCCAGCTTCCTCCGGTGACGGCGGCGCCCGAGGTGCCGAGCCCGGCGGAGGAGTCCGCAGATGGGTCCGCCGGCGTGCCGGTGCACTCGCCCCGCGCGACGCCGTTGCCGGGCCAGGTGCTGTCGCCCCCCGCGGCGCCGGAGCGGGACCCGGCCGCCGGCCCGTCCTCGGGTCCGTGGTCCGGCCCGTCGGCGGATGCCTCGGCCGCCCCCGCGCCGGGGGCGGAGCCGTCCTCGATACCCGTGCCGTCGCCCGTCCCCTCCTTCGGCCCCTCCCTCGCCCCGTCCGCCCTCCCGTCCGCCCTGCCCCCGTCCGCCGGATCGACGGCGCAGCCGCCCGCCGTGCCGTCCCCGGCGGCCGGACCGTCCCGGCCGCCGGTGTCCGACGACCGGTCCGCGGTGCCCGGCCGGACCGGCGCCGCCGCCGCGCCGTCCGTCCACCGGCACCGCCCGGCGATGGCCCCGCAGCAGCACCGGGAGGCGGGCCCCCCGGTGACGGGCCGGGGCGCCGCGGCCGAGGGGGCGCCGCCGCAGGACCGGACCGGTCAGGACCAGGCGGGGCCGGACCTCACCGTCGGGGAGCCCGCGCCGGACGTCGTCGCCGTGGCCGCCCCGGTCGCCGTACCCGCCCGCTGGGGCGACTCCTCGACCCTGCAGCTGCCGCTCGGCGCGGGGCTGGCCCTGATCGGCAGCGGCCTGGCGCTGGTGGGCCTGCGGATGCGGCGGGGCTGAGGGCCGGGGCCGGGTAGCCTGGCCCCGTCCGGCTCGTGCGACCGGATCTGATGCCCCGGCAGGTCATCCGGGAGGCGCGGGCCCTGCCGCCGGCGCCGTGCGGGCCCGCCCCGCTGCGCACGCAGTACGTACCCGAGCAGGCACCGGCGTGCACCGGGTCCTTCCGTGTCCCGAAGCCCGGTGAGAGAGAATGGGATTCATGACGAAGCCGATGAACGAGCGCTCGCAGCAGGAGTCGTACCAGGCGTCGGGCGGGCAGTCGGAGGACAGCCCGAAGGTGCTGATCGTCGGACCGGACGGACGGCCCGTCGGGCAGGGGTTCGCCCGGTTCGGCGACGACGAGGCGTTCGAGCCGCGCGAGCTGCCGGTGACCGAGATGGTGGAGCAGCCGGCGAAGGTCATGCGCATCGGCAGCATGATCAAGCAGCTGCTGGAGGAGGTCCGGGCGGCTCCTCTGGACGAGGCCAGCCGGGTCCGGCTGAAGGACATCCACTCCAGTTCCATCAAGGAACTGGAACTGGGCCTGGCCCCCGAGCTGGTCGCCGAACTGGAGCGGCTCTCGCTGCCCTTCACCGAGGACACCATCCCGACCGAGGCCGAGCTGCGGATCGCGCAGGCGCAGCTGGTCGGCTGGCTGGAGGGCCTCTTCCACGGCATCCAGACCGCGCTGTTCGCCCAGCAGATGGCCGCCCGGGCGCAGTTGGAGCAGATGCGCCGGGCGCTGCCGCCGGGCCTGCACGGTGCGGAGCAGGACCTGGAGGAGCCGGGCGAGGGCCGCGGCATGCGCTCCGGCCCGTACCTGTAGCCACTGTCCGGACGGGGGTCGTCCGGCGGGGGTGTAGCAGCAGGGTCACAGTGTCGGCCCTGCACAGAGCGGTGGCGTTCCGAGCCGATACCCTGGCCCCAGTCGCAGGCCCCCCGAGGCCGCGGCGGGGCCGGGCCGGCCGGTGAAGGTGCCGGTCCACACGGATGATTCCGAACGTCACGGCCGCGGTGGCACCGCGCCGAGGGGGAGCGAAGGACCATGAGCGAGGACGGCAGCGCGGGTCAGGGCCACTCCCTGGGCAACGGCAGGTACGTGCTTCAGCACCTGCTCGGCGAGGGCGGGATGGCCTCGGTCCACCTGGCGTACGACAACGTCCTGGACCGTCAGGTCGCGGTGAAGACCCTGCACACCGAGCTGGGCCGCGAGCAGTCCTTCCGGGAGCGGTTCCGCCGTGAGGCGCAGGCCGTGGCGAGGCTCGAACACACCAACATCGTCACCGTGTACGACTCCGGCGAGGACGTCGCCGCCGACGGCGCCACCACGCCGTACATCGTGATGCAGCTGGTCGAGGGCCAGCCGCTGCGCGACGTGCTCAACGAGGCCGTCGCCCAGTACGGCGCGATGCCCGCCGACCGCGCGCTGAAGATCACCACCGGGGTGCTGGCCGCCCTGGAGGCCTCGCACGACGCCGGCCTGGTGCACCGTGACATCAAGCCCGGCAACGTGATGTTCGACCGCAAGGGCGTCGTCAAGGTGATGGACTTCGGCATCGCCCGCGCGCTGCAGTCCGGCGTCACCTCGATGACCCAGACCGGCATGGTCGTGGGCACCCCGCAGTACCTCTCGCCCGAGCAGGCGCTCGGCAAGAGCGTGGACGCCCGCTCCGACCTCTACTCGGTCGGCTGCATGCTGTTCGAGCTGCTCACCGGCCAGCTGCCGTTCGACGGGGACTCCCCGTTCTCGATCGCGTACAAGCACGTCCAGGAGGAGCCGCCGGCCCCGTCCTCGCTGAACCCGGCGGTCACCCCGGCGGTGGACGCACTGGTCGCCCGCGCGCTGCGCAAGGACCCGGCGCACCGGTTCCCGACCGCCGAGGCGATGCGCGAGGAGGTCGAGCGCGTGCTGGGCGGCGGCCAGGGCGGCAGCCCGCTCCAGGCCAGCACCCCGCTGGTGATCGGCGAGGGCCCGCGCTCGGCGTTCGCCGCGCCGTCGCTCACCAGCATGCCGCAGGTGCCCGGCGACCTGCGCACTCCCGCGCCGCAGGTGCAGCAGCCGTACCAGCCGGTGCACAACTCGCCGCAGTACGGCCCGCAGACGCCCCCGCCGCCGTACCAGACGCAGCCGCCGCACACGCCGCAGCCGTTCCAGCAGCCCTACCAGCCGCAGCAGCCGTACCAGACGCCGCCGCCGCACGGCTTCCACCCGCAGACGCCGCCGCCCTTCCCGCAGCAGGCGCACACTCCCGCGCCCCGGCCCATGCCGATGCCGATGCCGATGCAGCAGCAGCCGGTGTTCGCCCCGCGCCCGGCGGCGAGCAACAGCGGCTGCTCCACCGCGCTGGTGGTGGTCGGGATCATCCTGGGCGTGATCGTCCTGGTGGTCATCATCATCGCGATCGTGGCGACCAAGGCCGACAGCACGACCGGCTACGGAAGCCTTCCGGCGCCGTCCACCGCCGTCACCCTGCACCTGGACGCCCTGCCCGGCGACGGCGGGGCCCTGCTCTGAGGTACCCTGCCCGATCGGCCGTGCACAGCAGGCTGCCCGAGGCGGTAGCGTTCTAGGGATTACGTAGCGACAGGGCGACCGCGATCCGAGCGAAGGCCCGGGGCGAGGAGCGATGGCACAGACGCAGCAGCCTGGCGACGGCGAGGGGGACCAGCCCGCCGGCCGGGAGGACGTCGGACACCGGACGCCGCGCGAGCCCGGCCGCGACGGTGACGGCACCGCCCCGACCACCGCCGTCCCGTCGTCCGCGAACGGGCCGCACACCCCGGGTCGCGGCAGCGCCGCCCCGCTCGGCACCGTCGGTGACGGCCGTTACCGGCTCACCCACCGGCTCGGCCGCGGCGGCATGGCGGAGGTGCTCGCCGCCCAGGACGTCCGGCTCGGGCGGACGGTCGCCGTCAAGCTGCTGCGCCCCGAGCTGGCGCAGGACGACATCGCCCGGCTGCGGTTCGGCCGCGAGGCGCAGTCGGTCGCCGGGCTCAACCACCACTCCATCGTCGCCGTGTACGACACCGGCGAGGAGCACCACGGCGAGGAGTCCACGCCGTACATCGTGATGGAGCTGGTCGAGGGCCGGACCGTCCGCGAACTGCTGGTGGACGAGGAGGCGCCGCCGGTCGACCAGGCGCTGATCATCATCGCCGGCGTCCTGGAGGCCCTCGCCTACAGCCACCGGCACGGCATCGTGCACCGCGACATCAAGCCCGCCAACGTGATCATCACGACCGGCGGCGCCGTCAAGGTGATGGACTTCGGCATCGCCCGCGCCCTGACCGGCGCGGCCAGCACCATGACCCAGACCGGCATGGTGATGGGCACCCCGCAGTACCTCTCGCCGGAGCAGGCGCTCGGCAAGCCGGTCGACCACCGCTCCGACCTGTACGCCGCCGGCTGCATGCTCTACGAGCTGCTGACGCTGCGGCCGCCGTTCACCGGCGACACCCCGCTCTCGGTGGTCTACCAGCACGTCCAGGACGCGCCGGTGCCCCCGTCGCACGCCAACCCGCGGGTGCCCTCCGGGCTGGACGACCTGGTGCTCCGCTCGCTCGCCAAGAACCCCGACGACCGCTTCCAGGACGCCGACGAGTTCCGCGCCCACCTCCAGCACGCGCTGCGCCAGCTGCACGGCTCCGGCGCGGCCGGCTACCCCGGCGCCGCGGCGGCGGCTGCCGCCGCGGCGGGCCTGGCCGCGGCCGGGCAGGGGCACGGCGGCGGCTTCCCGGGCCTGGACACCGGCTCGGGCTCGGGCATGGGCAGCGGTGGCTACGGTTCGCCGCCCGGTGGCACGGACGTCACCGAGCAGTTCGGTGTCGGCCCGGGCGACCGGACGTCCGTCCTCCCGTACCAGCAGACCCCGTCGGGCGGCTATCCGCCCGCGGGCGGGCCGCCCGGCGGCGACGGCGGGGGCGACGACGAGGGCTCCCCCCGGGGGCGCGGCCCGTGGGTGTGGGTGGCCGGTGTGGTGGCGGTGGCCGTCGCCGCCGGCATCGGGATCGCGTTCGCGCTCAGCGGCGGTGGCGGGACACCGGACCCCGGCATCACCACGCCGCCGGCGAGCGTCAGCACGGCGCCGCCGTCGACGCCGAGCGAACCGACGCCGTCGCCCAGCGCGAGCGCCTCGAAGAAGACGCAGGCGCCGAGCGACAACCAGACCTTCGCTCCGACGCCGTCGCCGACCAAGCACACGTCGCCGTCCGCGTCGCCGTCGCCGTCCGCGTCACCGTCGCCGACGGCCACCGCGTCGAAGTCGCCGACCGCCACGAGCTCGCCGACGGCGACCACCTCGCCGACGGCGACGAGCACGGCCGGTGGAACGGCCAGCCCCCCGCCCGTCGAGGTCTCGCCCAAGGTGCCCGTTTCGCCGCCCGCGACTCCCTGACCCCGCCGGGTCAGTTGGTGAAGGCGTCCAGGATCTGTTCGTACTCCTGACACCACCAGGCCAGCTGACCCGCCGAGGCGGCGAACAGCGGGTCGGCGCGGTGGTCGCCGCGCTGGTAGTGCCACTGCAGGATCCAGAAGTCGTTCAGCCGCTCCCACCAGACCCGGTGCACCGCCGCCGCCAGCTCCTCCGGGCGGCCGGCCCCGGCCGCCCGGTAGGCCTGCGAGTAGTGCCGGA
Organism: Kitasatospora sp. NPDC057223; assembly: GCF_042669755.1. Lineage (NCBI taxonomy): Bacteria > Bacillati > Actinomycetota > Actinomycetes > Kitasatosporales > Streptomycetaceae > Kitasatospora > Kitasatospora sp. NPDC057223. The sequence goes on from NZ_JBHUWW010000068.1 coordinate 16,422, forward strand.
CCCGGACCAGGTCGAGCACTCCGCTGCGCCGGTCGTTGAACAGCAGGGTGGCGGCGCGTACGGCCTCCTCGGCGCGTGGTTGAGGGCCGAGCTTGTCCCAGTCCAGGACGGCTCCGACCCGGTCGCCGCGATGCAGCAGGTTCAGGCCGTGGAAGTCGCCGTGGGTCCAGCCGGTGGCCGGGGCCGCCTGCGGGCCGGGCCGCCGGTGGGCGAGCGAGCCCAGCAGGTCGAGCCGCTCGGTCAGCCGCTGCTCGGCGAGTGCGTCGAAACGGCTGTACGGGCGGCTCGCACGGGCCCGGCGGCGCAGGTCGGCGGCGAGCCGGGCGCTGTCGCGCGGGTCGGCGGTGCGGTAGCCGGCGGGCTGCGCCACGGGGGCGCAGACCTCGTCCAGCGCGCCGTGCAGGTGCCCGAGCAGCGCGCCGAGGGCGTCGCACTGCGACAGGCCGAGTTCGGTGCCGTGCCGGTGCCGGCCCTCGACCCAGGGGAAGACCGCGAAGAACCGCCCGCCGAGTTCGGTCACCGTCAGGCCGCCGGTGCCCGGCAGCGGCGCCGGGACGGGCAGCCCCCTGGCCTGCAGCCCGGCCGTCGCCCGGTGCTGGGCGGTGATGGCCGTCCGGTCGGCGGTGGCGGCGTCGACGTAGCACTTCAGGAAGTACGTGCCGGCCTCGGTGGTGACCCGGTAACCGCGGTTGAGCAGGCCCTCCGCCACCGGCGCCGCGGCCAGCAGCCGGCCCAGCCGGTAGGTCTTCAGTACGGCGGCCAGGGCGGACCGGGGGACGGGCGGGCTCAGTGTCCCTATCGGCGGCGCCTGGAGGTCCGGCCGGGCGGGCGCCCCGGCCAGCGTCCGCCGGGCGGCCGGCGGGAGGAGCGGAAGGGGCGGGCGGAGCGTGAGGGCGGCCGTGCGGACGGGGAGGCGCGCCGGGGCGAAGCCTGCCGGGGCCAGGGGTGATTGAGGGGTCACGGCCAGAGCGTAGGGCCCCCGGCAGGGGGCCCTTGACAAAGCGTCAGTTCTCTGATTAGAGAATCAGTGCTGCTGGTCGGCCTGGTGGCGGGCCACGAAGGCGGCGGCCTGGGTGCGCCGTTCCATCCCCATCTTGGCGAGCAGGCTGGAGACGTAGTTCTTCACGGTCTTCTCGGCCAGGTGCAGCTCGTTGCCGATCTGGCGGTTGGTCATGCCCTCGCCGATCAGGTCGAGGATGCGGCGCTCCTGCTTGGTCAGCTGGGCGAGCCGCTCGTCCTGCTTCTCGCCGCCGTCGCGCAGCCGCTCCAGGACCCGGCTGGTGGCGACCGGGTCGAGCAGCGACTTGCCGGCCGCGACGTCCCGGACGGCGCTGATCAGGTCCGTTCCGCGGATCGCCTTGAGCACGTACCCGGAGGCGCCGGCCATGATCGAGTCGAAGAGCGCCTCGTCGTCGGAGAACGAGGTGAGCATCAGGCACTTGATGTCCGGCAGCTGGGAGCGGACCTCGCGGCAGACCTCCACCCCGTTGCCGTCCGGCAGTCGGACGTCCAGCACCGCGACGTCGGGGTGGACGGCGGGGATCCGGGCGAGGGCCTCGGCGGCGGTGCCGGCTTCGCCGACCACCTCGATGTCCCCTTCGACGGACAGCAGGTCGTGTACGCCCCGCCGGACCACCTCGTGATCGTCGAGAAGAAATACTCTGATATGTCCGTTTGTCGTCACGCCCAAAGAGTCCCATACCGGCCGGGCAAAGGCCCAGCACCGGGATCGGCGCGCTGGCCGGATCCCGACGCCGGGGGCAAAACCGAGCCCCGTTACCCCCTTACGCGGAGCGCGCCGCCCGGATAGCGTGCGCAGGTGTCCTGACGGCCACCGCCGTGCGAGCTGCGCCACAAGCGCCGTTCCCGGGCGCGGGAACAACTAGGACGTCCTAGCGCAAGCGCGCCAAGGGCTGTCGCTGGGTAACGTTCTCGTGAGGTACGCCGTCGGAAGAGGATCACCACCTGCCCCGCAGTCGGTGCGCACACCCACGCGCGCCTCGCGAGGCGGTGACCGGACCGGTCACCGGCGACCCCGGGCGGCCGGACAGACCGAGGAGTGAACGTGACCGTCAAAAGCACGGCGAGGGCGCGCAAGAAGGCTGCCCCGGCCGTCCCTGACACCCTCCCCACGGGCTCGGGAGCCCAGCCGGACCTCGTCCAGCTGCTGACCCCCGAGGGAGAGCGGGTCGAGCACCCGGACTACCCGCTCACCACCACGCCCGAAGAGCTCCGCGACCTCTACCGCGACCTGGTCCTCGTCCGGCGTTTCGACGCCGAGGCCACCTCGCTGCAGCGGCAGGGAGAACTCGGCCTGTGGGCGTCGCTGCTCGGCCAGGAGGCCGCCCAGGTCGGCTCCGGCCGCGCGATGCGCCCCGGGGACTACGCGTTCCCCACCTACCGCGAGCACGGCGTCGCCTGGTGCCGCGACGTGGACCCGCTGAACCTGCTCGGCATGTTCCGCGGCGTGAACCACGGCGGCTGGGACCCGAACGAGAAGAACTTCCACCTCTACACCATCGTGATCGGCGCGCAGGCCCTGCACGCCACCGGTTACGCGATGGGCATCACCAAGGACGGCACGGACGACGCGGTGATCGCGTACTTCGGCGACGGCGCCTCCAGCCAGGGCGACGTCTCCGAGGCCTTCACCTTCGCCTCGGTCTACAACGCGCCGGTGGTCTTCTTCTGCCAGAACAACCAGTGGGCGATCTCCGAGCCGACCACCAACCAGACCAAGATCCCGCTGTACCGCCGCGCCTCCGGCTTCGGCTTCCCCGGCGTCCGGGTCGACGGCAACGACGTGCTGGCCTGCCTCGCGGTCACCCGCTGGGCACTGGACCACGCCCGCAGCGGCAACGGCCCGGTGCTGATCGAGGCCTTCACCTACCGGATGGGCGCGCACACCACGTCCGACGACCCGACCCGGTACCGGCTCACCGAGGAGACCGAGGCCTGGCGCGCCAAGGACCCGATCTCCCGCCTCAAGGCCCACCTCGACCGCGAGGGTCTGGCCGACGAGGCCTTCTTCGCCTCCGTGGAGGCCAGGAGCGAGGAGCTCGGCCTGCGGGTCCGCGAGGGCGTGCGCTCGATGCCCGACCCGGACCCGACCCTGATCTTCGACCACGTCTATGCGGAGCCGCACACACTGGTCGACGAGGAACGGGCCGAGTACACCGCGTACGCGGCCTCCTTCGAGGGCGGGGAGAACCTCTGATGGCCGGTCAGCTCAGCATCGCCAAGGCGCTCAACGAGGCCCTGCGCAGGTCGCTGGAGGAGGACCCCAAGACGCTGCTGATGGGTGAGGACATCGGCAAGCTCGGCGGCGTCTTCCGGATCACCGACGGCCTGCAGAAGGACTTCGGCGAGGACCGGGTGATCGACACCCCGCTCGCCGAGTCCGGCATCGTCGGCACCGCGATCGGGCTCGCGCTGCGCGGCTACCGTCCGGTGGTGGAGATCCAGTTCGACGGCTTCGTCTACCCCGCGTTCGACCAGATCGTCTCCCAGCTCGCCAAGATGCACGCCCGCGCGCTCGGGCACATCAAGCTCCCCGTCACCATCCGCATCCCGTACGCGGGCGGCATCGGTGCGGTCGAGCACCACAGCGAGTCGCACGAGGCGTACTTCGCGCACACCGCCGGCCTGCGGGTGGTCAGCCCGTCCAACGCGCACGACGCGCACTGGATGCTGCGCCAGGCCATCGCCTCGGACGACCCGGTGATCTTCCTGGAGCCGAAGCGGCGCTACTGGGACAAGAGCGAGGTCGGCGACGAGGCCGGCCTCCCGCTGCACGACGCCCGGATCGTGCGCCCCGGCGCCGACCTCACGCTGATCGCGTACGGGCCGATGGTCAAGGTCTGCCTCGACGCCGCCGCGGCCGCCGAGGAGGACGGCCGCCGGCTGGAGGTCGTCGACCTGCGCTCGCTCTCCCCGATCGACTTCGCGGCCCTGGAGGCCTCGGTCAAGCGCACCGGGCGCGCCGTCGTCGTGCACGAGGCGCCGGTCTTCCTCGGCCTCGGCGCCGAGCTGGCCGCCCGCCTCACCGAGCGCTGCTTCTACCACCTGGAGGCGCCGATCCTGCGGGTCGGCGGCTACCACGCGCCCTACCCGCCCTCCCGGGTGGAAGAGGCGTTCCTGCCCGACCTCGACCGTGTGCTCGACGCCGTCGACCGCGCGTTCGCGTACTGAGCCGGGAGCGATGATGACCACCGAAGTTCGCTCGCTCCGCGAGTTCAGGATGCCGGACGTCGGCGAGGGCCTCACCGAGGCCGAGATCCTCACCTGGTACGTCAAGCCCGGCGACACCGTCACGGACGGCCAGATCGTCTGCGAGGTGGAGACCGCGAAGGCGGCGGTCGAACTGCCGATCCCCTTCAACGGGACGGTCGACCAGCTGTTCTTCCCGGCCGGCGCCACGGTCGACGTCGGTACGGCGATCATCACGGTCGCGGTGGCCGGCGCCGCCCCCGCCGAGACCGCGGCCGTGGTCGCGGCACCCGCCGCTGCCGCCTCCGCCGCCACCGAGGAGCGGCCCGAGCGCCGCGAGGTGCTGGTCGGCTACGGCCCGCGGACCGGCGCCGACCGGCGCCGGGTGCGCAAGCCCGCCACCGGACACGCGCCTGCGGCGGTGCCGGTGCCGGTGCCTGTCTCGGTGCCCGTGCCGGCGCCGGTCGTGGTTCCGGTCCTGCCCGAGCAGTCCACCGGCGCCGGTGACCGGCCGCTGGCCAAGCCGCCGGTGCGCAAGCTCGCCAAGGACCTCGGCATCGACCTGCGCTCGGTCACCCCGACCGGCCCGGACGGTGTGATCACCCGCGAGGACGTCCACGCGGCGGCCGCGCCGCCCGCGCCCGTCGAGTCCGCCGCTGTGGCTCCGCAGGCCGTCGCCGTCGAGCCGGCCCCGCCGGTGCTTGCGGCCGCGGGCACGGGCGACGTCCGGATCCCCGTCAAGGGCGTCCGCCGGGCGACCGCGCAGGCGATGGTGGCCTCGGCCTTCACCGCCCCGCACGTCACCGAGTTCATCCAGGTCGACGTGACCCGCACGATGAAGTTCGTCCGCCGCCTCAAGGAGACCGGCGAACTCGGCCAGGGCGTCCGGGTCAGCCCGCTGCTGCTGGTCGCCAAGGCGCTGCTGACCGCGATCAAGCGCCACCCCGAGATCAACGCGGCCTGGGACGAGGCGGCGCAGGAGATCGTCATCAAGGGGCAGGTGAACCTCGGCATCGCCGCGGCCACCCCGCGCGGCCTGCTGGTGCCCAACATCAAGGACGCCGGCTCCCGGACCCTCTCCGGCCTCGCGGTGGCGCTCGGCGAACTGGTCGACACCGCCCGGCAGGGCCGCACGTCACCGGCCGACATGCAGGGCGGCACCGTCACCATCACCAACGTCGGCGTCTTCGGCGTCGACACCGGTACGCCGATCCTCAACCCGGGCGAGGCCGCCATCCTCGCCTTCGGCGCCGTCCGGGACCTGCCGTGGGTGCACAAGGGCAAGGTCGTACCGCGCCAGGTGACCACGCTGGCACTCTCCTTCGACCACCGGATGGTGGACGGGGAGCTCGGCTCCAAGGTGCTGGCGGACGTCGCCGCACTGCTGGAACGCCCCAAGCGCCTGATCACCTGGGGCTGACACCGCGCACGGCACGACCGGCAGGGCCGTACCCCCACCGCCGTGGGGGTACGGCCCTGCCGTCCGACCGGGTGCCTCACCGGGGACGTCCGTCCCCGCCGGGGGGTCGGGCCGGTCCGGAGGTTTTTTCGGGAGCTTCCGCGGAGCCGCTCCGGGATACTTCCGGGATGTCCGAACAGCAGCTCGTAGCGCAGGCCGCCGGGGAGTCCCCGGGCGGCGGCCACCGTCCGTCGTTGCGGCGCGACGTCTCCCTCCCGGCGCTGCTGGCGGGGCTGGTCTGCGTCGTGGTCGGGTTCTCCGGCCCGCTCGTGGTGGTCCTCGCGGCCGCCGCGGCGGGCCGGCTCGACCAGGCGCACACGGCCTCCTGGATCTGGGCCGTGGCCCTCGGCAGCGGCTCCACCTCGCTGCTGCTCAGCTGGCGGACCAGGATGCCGGTGATCACCGCCTGGTCCACGCCGGGCGCCGCCCTGCTGGTGACCGGCCTGGGCGCCTACCCGTACCGGGAGGCGGTGGGGGCGTACCTGGTGAGCGGGGTGGTGGTCGCGCTGCTCGGGTCCACCGGCCTGTTCGGGCGGTGGACCCGGGCCGTCCCGGCGGGGATCGTGAACGCGATGCTGGCAGGCATCCTGTTCGTCTTCGGCACGGGCATGTTCACCGCGCTGCACAGTGCGCCCGCCCTGGTGCTGGGCACCTTCACCGCCTTCCTGCTCGCCAGGCGGTTCGCGCCCCGGTACGCCGTGCCGGTCGCGCTGCTGGCCGGCGGGGTGCTGGCGGCGGCCACCGGCACCCTGGCGCTGCACCTCGGTGGTGCGGGCGGCCCGGTGCGGCCGGTGTTCACCGTCCCGGCCTTCTCGTGGTCGGCCCTGGTCGGCCTGGCGCTGCCGCTCACGATCGTGGCGCTGGCCTCGCAGAACGCGCCTGGGCTCGGGGTGCTGCGGGCCTTCGGCTACCGGCCGGACGACCGGCTGCTGATCGGGGCGACCGGCGGCGTCTCCGTCCTGCTGGCGCCGTTCGGCTCGCCGGGCGTCAACCTGGCCGCCATCACCGCCGCGATCTGCGCGGGGCCGCAGGGGCATCCCGACCCGGGCCGGCGCTATGTCGCGGGGATGTCCGCCGGGGCGCTGTACATGCTGGTGGGAACGTTCGGCGGGCTGCTGGTCGGGGTGTTCACCGGGCTGCCGGGGGAGCTGGTCGCGGTGGTCGCCGGGGTCGCGCTGCTGGCCTCGCTGCAGGGCAGCCTGGCGGCTGCCGTGGCGGACGAGGAGGGCCGGGACGCGGCGGTGGTGACGTTCCTGGCGACGGCGTCCGGGATGTCGCTGTTCGGCATCGGCTCGGCGTTCTGGGGCCTGCTGCTGGGGGTCGGTACCCATCTGGTGCTGCATGCGCGGGGGCGGCGCCGGAGGGGCTGACACCTGGGCTGCGGCGGGGTCGTCGAGGGCGTCCGGCCATTGGTTGGTACCTCTGGGGCGATACGGATCATTGGGCCAGTCCAGTGATGTTGAAGCGTGTCTGCCATGGCGGCGCGACCCCGTGGGGTACGTCTTCGCGACCCCCACCCGAGCGCCTGCCGGGTGACCGGATCACCTAGGACGCACCCGCATGCCGCCTGGCAACCCTGGCCGGCTCGTCCGGAGTCTGGCCGCTCTCGTGCTGCTGTCCACCGCCGTGCTCCCGGCCGCCCTGGAGCTGGCCGGGCCCTCGCCCTTCGGCTCGATCGGGGCGCCGGCCGACCGGGCGGTGCCGCCGCACTCCGTGCAGCGGGCCGACCTGCACGCCGTCGGGGTGGCGCCCACCGTCGACATACGGCGCACCGGGGACCCGGCCGACCGGATCACCCTGGTGCTGCTCGGCGACGGCTACACCGCCGACCAGCAGGACCTCTTCCGCCAGGAGGCGGACCGGGCGTGGCGGTCGCTGATGGAGATCGAGCCGTTCCGCAGCTACCAGGGCTTCTTCAACATACGCAGGGTCGAGGTCGTCTCCCCGGTCTCCGGCATCTCCGAGGACGAGAGCCACGACCAGAAGGGCGCCACCCCGCTCGGCATGCACTTCTGGTGCGACGGCACGGCCCGGCTGCTCTGCGCGGACGAGGCCGCCGCCGCCCGCTACGCCGGGGAGGGCGAGGGCCCGCAGTACCTGATCGCGCTGGCCAACTCCACCGAGTACGGCGGCGCCGGCGGCACCGGCGTGACCACCCTGGCGGGCGGCAGCCCGGACGCCGGCCGGATCATCCAGCACGAGATCGGGCACACCGTCGGGGACCTCGGGGACGAGTACGACAGCGCCCCGGACGACGCCGACTACCCCAACCTGGCCCTGGAGAACGCGGACGAGATGCGCCGCAAGCAGGTCAAGTGGTGGCGCTGGCTGGGTGCCCAGTCGCCGGACGGCGGTGGGACGGTCGGGGCGTACCGCAGTGCCAACGGCATCTACCGGCCGACGCCCGACTCGGTGATGCGCACCCTCGGCGGCACGTACAACCTGCCCTCCCGGGAGGCGATCATCGAGCAGATCTACCGCCGGGTCGGCCCCACCGACAGCCCGCTGCCGCCCGCCGGGGAGGTCACCGGGCGGCCCCTGCTGCAGGCTCGCCCGCTGCCGCTGGCCGGCTCCCGCCAGCTCCAGGTCGACTGGCGGGTGGACGGCGTGCCGCTGGACCCGCAGCCCGCGGACCGCGGCTCACTGGACACCGCGCGGCTGACGGTGGAGCCGGGCCGGACGGTGACCGTCTCGGCGGTCGTCCGGGACACCACGGATTGGGTGCGGGACGAGGGATTCCGGGACCGTTACATGACCCGGACGGTCTCCTGGACTCTCCGCGGCTGAGGTACTTCGTACCCGACCCCGGGGTTCGGTTCGGATGATGGGATGACTAATCTGGGCCCACTATGACCGTGGACCCAGCCCGCACCGCCCCGCCGCCCGTACCCGGTCCCCGACTCAACCCCGGCCCAGGCCCCGGCCCCGCCGCCACCGCCGCCGCTTTCACGGTGCCCGTCCGCCCGCCCGGCGGGCGCGCGGCCTGGGCCGCCTGGTCGATCGGCGTCAGCGCCTACTTCCTCGCGGTGATCCACCGCACCAGCCTCGGCGTGGCCGGCCTGGACGCCGCCGAACGCTTCAGCATCGGCGCCTCGGCCCTCTCCACGTTCTCCATCCTCCAGGTGCTGGTCTACGCGGCCATGCAGATCCCGGTCGGGCTGCTGGTCGACCGGTACGGCCCGCGCAAGGTACTGCTGCTGGGCGTCCTGCTGCTCAGCGTGGGGCAGCTCGCGTTCGCCTTCAGCTCCTCCTTCACGCCCGCCCTGGCCTCCCGGGCGATCCTCGGCTGCGGCGACGCGATGACCTTCATCAGCGTGCTGCGGATCGCGGCCCGCTGGTTCCCCGCCGCCAAGAACCCGCTGGTCGCCCAGCTCACCGGCCTCGCCGGGATGGGCGGCAACCTGGTCACCACCGTCGTGCTCGCCCAGGCCCTGCACAGCGAGGGCTGGACCCCCACCTTCACCGCCACCGCCCTGCTCGGCATCGGCGTGTTCGCGCTGGTCGCGCTGCTCCTTCGGGAGGCTCCGGCGGACGCCGGCCAGGCCGGCGCGGCTCCCGTGCCCGCCGCGCCCCGGCCCGCCGTGCGTGCCCAGATCCGCGACTCGTGGCGCGAGCCCGGCACCCGGCTCGGGCTCTGGGTGCACTTCACCACCCAGTTCCCCGGCAACGCCTTCGGCCTGCTCTGGGGCCTGCCCTACCTGGTCGAGGCCCAGGGCATGACCCGCGGCCAGGCCGGCGGCCTGCTCACCCTGCTCGTCTTCAGCAACATGGCCTTCGGGCTGTTCTTCGGCAAGCTGATCTCCCGGACGGCCCGGGCCCGGATCCCGGTGACCCTGACCGTGATCGCCGCCACCGCGGTCAGCTGGGCCGTCGCGCTCTCCTGGCCGGGCGCCCACCCGCCGGTCTGGCTGCTGGTCGTCCTCATCCTGGTGATGGGCAGCAACGGCCCGGCCTCCCTGGTCGGCCTGGACTACGCCCGCGCCCACAATCCGCCCGGCCGGCTCGGCACCGCCTCCGGCATCGCCAACATGGGCGGCTTCATCGGGACGATGATCACCCTGTTCGGCATCGGCGTCCTGCTCGACGCCCTCTCGCCCGGCGGCGCCGCGGGCTACTCGGCGGACGCCTACCGCTGGGCGTTCTGCTGGATGTACGTCCCGCTCGCCGTGGGCACCGTGATGATCCTGCGGCTGCGGCGCAAGGTCGCCGCGCCGTAGCCGCACCGGCCGGGGCCCGGCGGGATCACGGGCTCACCGGCCGGCCGGCGTCACGGCGTCACGGCGAAGTTGGCGAGGATCCGGGCGGCCAGCTCCTCGTCGCCCTCGACCTTCACGGGGCCGGGGCGGCCCCGGCCGCAGGCGAGCCGCAGGTAGGTCTCCCAGTCGAGGGTGAGCCGCACGTCGGGGGCCAGGCTCACCGTCTCGTCCACCGTGCCGCGGCCTTCGGCGTCCACCCGTACGGTGCGCAGGAACTCCAGCGGGCCGGAGACGTCGAAGGCGACGGTCGTCCCGGCGGGGGCGCCGGCCTGCTTGGCGACGGCCTTCGGGAGGGCCGCCGTCAGCTGGTCCCGGGCGATCCGGGCGGCGGCCGAGCCGAGGTTGCCGGGCTCGCGCAGGGCCCGGCGCAGATCCTGCTCGTGCACCCAGACGTCGATCACCCGGTTGCGGAGCAGCTCGTGGTACGGCACGTCGCGGGTGAGCGGCCCGAGCGGCCAGCGGACGAGGTCGGTGGGCTGCTGGCGGGCATTGCGCAGGGCACGGGAGCGGCGGATGATCGTGTACTCCAGCTCGCCGGTCATCTCGGGCGAGGTGTGGCAGCGGCGCTTGTCGACCGGCAGCTCCATGTACCGGGTGAACTCGTCGACGACGTGCCGCAGGTCGCCCGGCAGCGAGTGGATCGGGCGCGGGTCGCCGAGCAGTTCGGACTCGACCGCGATGACGTGCGAGACGACGTCGCGCACGGACCACCCGGGGCACTCCGTCGCCCGGTTCCAGGCGTCGGCGGGCAGTGGCGCCACCAGCTCCGATATCGCCTCGATGGACTGCGTCCACGCATCGGTGTAAGCCTGCACGGTCTGGTTGTCCGTCACGGGAATCTCCGGCCCTCCGTCAGCTGCCCAACGCGCGTGCCCAGGACTGGGGGAGACCGGGAACCGCGGCTTCCGGGCGCACGCGCTAACCGCACGTTACGCTGCCTGGAGAGAGCAGGGCAGCGCTTTCGGGTGACGATCGTAGGACTCTTGCCGTGGACGGTGGTACTGTGCGCGCTTCATTGATCCAACTCGCGGTCTCCGATGCCGAGCCGGCCGAGGAGCGGCGAGCTCGTGCCGCCGCCCTGGTGCGGTCCCAGGAGGGCGCCGACCTGGTCGTCCTGCCGGAGCTCTGGCCGCTCGGGGGCTTCGCCTACGACGCCTGGCCGACCGGGGCCGAGCCGCTCGACGGGCCGACCTCCGACGCGATGTCGGCCGCCGCCAGAGCCGCCGGGGTGTGGCTGCACGCGGGTTCGATCGTGGAACGCGACCCGGACGGGCCGGTCTACAACACCTCGCTGCTGTTCGCGCCGGACGGCGAGCTCGTCCACACCTACCGAAAGATCCACCGCTTCGGGTTCGACAGCGGTGAGGCGGTCGTGATGGGCGCCGGGCAGGAGATCGTCACCGCGGCCACCGACTTCGGCGTCCTGGGCCTCGCCACCTGCTACGACCTGCGCTTCCCCGAACTCTTCCGGGCCCTGCTGGACGCGGGCGCGGAGCTGCTGGTCGTCCCGGCCGCCTGGCCGGAGCGGCGGCGCGAGCACTGGACGCTGCTCGCCCGCGCCCGGGCGGTGGAGGAGCAGGCCTTCGTCCTGGCCTGCAACACCGCCGGGACGCACGGCGGCGTCGAGCAGGCCGGCCACAGCATCGTGGTGGACCCGTGGGGCCGGGTGCTGGCCGAGGCCGGTGCGGGCGAGCAGGTCCTGACCGTCGAGTTCGACCCGGCGGAGGTGGCCAAGGCCCGGGCGGAGTTCCCCGTCCTGCGGGACCGGCTGCTCGGGATCCCGGCGCCCGTCCAGCGCTGACGGCGCAAATCCACTGATTCCGGGTGCCGGGATCCGTGTACGCAGCATGGCCGAGTTTGAGAAGATGAGCGGCCGTCGCGTTCCCACAGCCCCGGAAGGAGGTCGCACAGTGCCGGACACAGGTACGGCGGACAGCCGGTCCGCCATCCACCGCAACAGCCTGCGCGAGCAGATCGCCGGGGCACTGCGCGAGGAGATGATGGCCGGGCGCCTCGCCGCGGGCCGGAACTTCACCGTCCGCGAGATCGCCGAGAGCTACGGAGTCTCCGCGACCCCGGCGCGCGAGGCCCTGGTGGACCTCGCCGCCCAGGGGCTGCTCCGGGCCGAGCACCACCGCGGTTTCACCGTGCCCGAGTTCGGCTGGGACGACTTCGTCGAGATCTTCGAGACCCGGATGCTGCTCACCGACAGCGCCTTCCGCCGGCTGGTCGGCTGGGCCGCCAGGCCGGACGGAACCCGGCTGCCCTCGCTGCGCCGCCGGGCGGACGCGGCGGCCAAGGCGGCCCGCTCCGGGCAGCTGGACGTCATGGTGGGCTGCGACCGCCGGTTCTGGCAGGAGGCGAGCGCGCTGCTCGGCAACCGCCGGATCTCCGAGTACCTGGACTGGCTGCGCGTGCAGTCCTGGATGTTCGCGGCCCCCTACCTGCGGGCGCTGCCGGACCTCGCGGGGGTGTGCTGGGACGGGCACGCGGAGTTCGTCGACGCGGTGGAGGCCCTCGACCTGGCCGGGGCCCGCCGCACGCTGCGGGAGTACAACCTCGCCACCGTGCACCTGCTGGCCAGGCTCTCCGGGCACGATCCGGCGACCGTCGGGGTGCTGTCCCTGCTGGCCGACCCCGCCGACCAGGCCGGTCCGGCCGGGGCGCAGCCCGGCCGGCCGAGGACGGGCGCGATCCCCGATCCCCCCGGCGATGTCGCACTGGGCCTGGTGCCGCAGCCCCGCACCGTCCATCCCGGCGGTCCGGGGTGGACCCTGCCCCCGGCGGAGCCGGACTCGCAGCGCACCGCGGGCCGGTAGGGTGGGCGCTCGTCGAACCCGACCGCCCGCACCCGCCGCCCGCTGACGCGTGCGGCTCCGCAGCTCCGAGAGGATGAGCCGGCTGATGGCCTGCGACCTCTGGCTCGTCCCGCTCGTGGACGTCCTGAGCCACAGCCCCGAGAACCCCTTCCGGGACGACCTCGTGGTCTACAACGCCGCGCTGACGGCCCACGGGCTGCCCGAGGTGCCGGTGTACCAGTACGTGCCGGGTCTCAGCGGTGCGGTCGAGCCGATAGCCGCCTTCGACTACGACTCGCTGCACTTCCTGCGCCGGGCCTACCTGCTCGGGCTGACCGGGTTCGAGATCACCCCGGTGGACGCCCTCGGCGGTGACTACGAGCAGCTGCTGGAGATGTTCGAGAGCACCGCGGAGCAGTCCCACCTGGTCTGGCACTTCGACCACGCCGGGGCGTACGTCCCGATCGAGTTCCCGGTGCCGCTGGTGGACGACGCGCTGCTCGCCTCCGGCGGCCCGCTGGGTTCGACCCAGGGGCTGCTGCGCGAGCTGCAGGCGGTCGCGCCCGCCCTCGGCATCGACCCGCTCGAACCGCCGGCCCCGACCAGGCCGCTCGGGCCGACCGGGCTGGAGCAGCCGTTCGCCCCGCCGCTGGACGACGTCCACCCGTACGCGCGCGAGCGCCACGCCTGGGCCGGGCTGTACGCGGCGGCGGCCCGCTCCCTCACCCAGGGATCGATGATCGTCTTCGCCTGAGCGGTCGGTGTCCCCCGGCCCGGCCCGCCCGCCCGGAACCGCTCGGACCGGCCCTAGCGGAGCGGGCCCTCCGGCGGGCGCTGGCGCGGCATCGTCGGGCGGGTGCCCGGCGGAGGCAGGATCCGGACCTGGGCGCCGCTCCCTGACTCACTGCGGCCGCCCCAGGATCCCGGGCCCTGGGTGGGCAGCTGGGTCATCGTCGCGCGGAACTCCAGCATCCACTCCGAGGTCTCGCTGCGGACCATGTCCGAGACGTCCTCGCAGAACCGCCGCAGGACGCCGAGGCAGCGTTCGGCGGCCTCGCCGGCGGTGCCCTCGGTCGGGCCGAGCACCTCGCGCACGCACTCCGAGGCCCAGTCGAACTGGAAGGCCTCCAGGCGCCGTTGCAGGGCCTGTGCGGTGCTGACGTCCCGCATCCAGCCGCTGGTCAGGCCGAAGACCCGGTCGGCACCGAGGCAGGCCGCGGAGAGCGCCAGGCCCACGTAGCCCCAGCCGGCCAGCCGCTCGGAGATGTCGGTCAGCGCCACCAGCGGCAGCGTCACGCCGCCCACCGCGAAGGCCGTCGCGCCGAACCGCAGCAGGCGGGCGCAGCGGCGCTTCCACAGCCGGTCGCGCCGGTACCAGTCGATCGCCTCGACGGCCCGTTCCTCCGACCAGCGGTAGAGCTCCTCCAGCCGCTCGGCGGGCTCGCCCCAGTCGCCCAGCGGGAACTGGCGGGCGCTCAGATCGGTACGGCGGCGGGTGGAGGAGCGTCCTGCGGCGACGGTGGCCGTCGCGGGCGGGTCCTCCTCGCCGACATCCTTGCCCCAGGCACTCTCCTCGGGCTGCATTTCCGGCTGGCTCACCTGTGGGGCTCCCTGTGCGGGCTGACTGCTGGGGTCTGATCGGCTGGGGTCTGACTGTGCTGGTATGCGGGGTTTCGTCCCGTATCAAGACGGTTCCTGACGGATCGTCTCTCTGGCGGGGCGTGAAATCCCGGTGAAGCGGAGGTGCTGCGGCGGACCGCGAGCCGCCGGGAGGGTGTGGGTCACCCGTAGGTTCGCGTACCGGCCCAGGGCCGGTGGTTGTCCAACAGCACTTCTTACCGCCAAATGGCTGACCGTGGGGCCGCTTCACCAATGATCGTTACCGGAAATGACCTCAGGATGCCGAGGTGGGAGGGTTGCGGGGGTCGGCGAGATTTCACCCTTCCGAGCGAGCCGCCGGTGACCCGCTGTCCTGACCCGGGCACTCGGCGCCGCCACGGGGGCGGGTGCGGGGCGGGGCGGCGACGGCCCCGTCCTGGAGTTCCTTCCGATTCCGGGCCTCTTCGGGGGCCGTCCGCCGGACACAGCGGCGGAGCCGGAGAGCGCTCCGAACGCGCCACCGACTACCCTTGCCAAACGTGAAGGTCCTCGTCATCGGCGGCGGCGCCCGCGAACACGCCCTGTGCCGCTCTCTGTCCCAAGATCCCGCCGTCACCGAGCTGCACTGCGCCCCGGGTAACGCCGGGATCACGCAGGTGGCGACGGTCCACCCGGTCGACCAGCTGGACGGTGCGGCAGTCGCCGCGCTCGCCCGGCAGCTCACCGCCGACCTGGTCGTGGTCGGCCCGGAGGCCCCGCTCGTCGCGGGCGTCTCCGACGCCGTGCGCGCGATCGGCATCCCCGTCTTCGGCCCGTCCGGGGAGGCCGCCCAGCTGGAGGGCTCCAAGGCCTTCGCCAAGGACGTGATGGCCGGGGCCGGTGTGCCCACCGCCCGCTCCTACGTCTGCACCACCCCGGCCGAGGCGGCCGAGGCGCTGGACGCCTTCGGCGCCCCGTACGTCGTCAAGGACGACGGCCTGGCCGCCGGCAAGGGCGTGGTGGTCACCTCCGACCGCGCCGAGGCGCTGGCCCACGCCGCGTCCTGCGACCGGGTGGTGATCGAGGAGTACCTGGACGGCCCCGAGGTCTCGCTCTTCGCGATCACCGACGGCACCACCGTCCTCCCGCTGGTGCCCGCCCAGGACTTCAAGCGCGCGCTGGACGGCGACGAGGGCCCGAACACCGGCGGCATGGGCGCGTACTCGCCGCTGCCGTGGGCGCCCGAGGGCCTGGTCGACGAGGTGCTGGAGAACGTCCTGCAGCCGACCGTGGACGAGCTGCGCCGCCGGGGCACCCCGTTCTCGGGTCTGCTCTACGCGGGCCTCGCGCTGACCTCGCGCGGCACCCGGGTGATCGAGTTCAACGCGCGGTTCGGCGACCCGGAGACCCAGGTCGTCCTGGCCCGGCTGCTGACCCCGCTGGCCGGCGTCCTGCACGCCTCCGCCACCGGCACGCTCGGCGAGCTGGAGCCGCTGCGCTGGGACGACGGCGCGGCCGTCACCGTGGTGATTGCCTCCGAGGGCTACCCGGCCGCCCCGCGCACCGGCGACCCGATCGAGGGCCTGGCCGAGGCCGAGGCGGCCGACGGCACCGCGTACGTGCTGCACGCCGGCACCCGGGCGGACGGCGACGGCCAGGTGCTCAGCGCCGGTGGCCGCGTGCTGTCGGTCACGGCGACCGGTACGGACCTCGCCGAGGCCCGTGGCCGGGCGTACGACGCGCTCGGGCGGATCAGCCTCAAGGGCGGCCAGCACCGCACCGACATCGCGCTGAAGGCGGCCCGGTAGGGCCCCGCCCCGCTCCCGGCAGCCCCTCCCGGAGGGCGCTGCGTCCGGTCGTCCCGCCAGGGACCCCCATGGACGCAGCGCCCTCCGGCGTTTCCGGCCTGGAGGGGTGCGCAGGGGGTGCCGCACCGATCGGGCGCCGGATTCCACCTGTTCGAGTGACAGCATCTGCGTCCGGCTGACGGACCCCGGCCGGCGGCCTTAGGGTGCGCCTGATCGCAGTGCCACGAGCCGTGCCACCGTGATCGCCGCCGGGTGGCGGGGGCGTCGCGGGGGGATGCTGGGGGAGTGCGTGGCCCGGCGGGCCCGCCCGGTCCGGGCCCGCCGCGCAGCGGTGCCGACGCGGCGTCCGCAAGGCGCGCACCGTCACCGGGACGAGTGGAAAGCCGGGCGATCCGGAACGCCCACCGGCACGCGGGCGTCAGAACTGTCAGAAGCGCCACGCAGCATGCACACAGGACGCACAACCGGGGTCGGATACCGCCGCTCCCGGTCGGATACTGATCGTTTCGAGTCGGCTCGGGTGCCCCGACCAGGGCGCCGGAGGACTCCGAAGGGGGTGCCGCACCGTATGGCCGCTGTCGAGAGCGCGCGTGCACGGGCCCAGGCGGTACTACGGATCCGGGGCCGGGCGCTGGCCGCCGCCGTGCTGCCCGCCGCCGTCGCGGTGGTGCTGCTCGCCGGGCGGGTCACCGGCCGGCTCGGCGCACCGGGCTCGCCCGACGCCGGAGCCTGGGACGCCGTCCGGTGGGCGGTCTGCGCCGTCGCCGCCGCCACCCTGCTGGCGGCCGGGCTGGTGGCCCGCGCGCACCGCCGGGCGACGCCGCCGCAGACCCCGGCCGTGCCGCTGGCCCGCGGGGACGCCCCCGAGCTGTACCGGCTGATCGGCGAACTCGCCGACCGCCTCGACGTGCCCGCGCCGTCCGCCATCGCGCTCACCCCCGACTGCGACAGCTGGCTGGAGGACGTCCCGGTGCCCCGGCGCCGGGGCAGGGGCGAGGAGCCGCCGGCGCCCGTCCTGGTGATCGGCTCGCCCTTCCTGTGGTGGATGCGGGCCGGCGAACTGCGCGCGCTGCTGGCGCCCGTGGTGGCGGGCACCGCCGCGGCGGCCGACCCGGACATCGCCGCCGCCCGCCGGTTCGTCCGCAGCCTGGACGCGAGCCTGGACTCGGGCGAGGGCGCGACACCCGGCCCCGGGCTCGGCCCGGAGCCGGCCGACCGGCCCGCCCGGCGCGGCACCAGGCGGCTGACCGACGCGGTCACCCGCCGGCTGCTGCGCGCCTGCCGGGAGCACTCCGCCGAGCTGGAGCGCTCCGTCGCGGCCTGGGCCTCCGAACAGGCCAAGACCGTCGACTACGGGCTGCGGATCTCCGCCCAGGAGCAGGTCGGGCTCGCCTACGCGGGCTGGGACCGCCTGCTCACCCGGGTGGCGCTGCCCGCCTGGAAACTCGGCCGTCACCCCTGTCACCTGAACGCCGGCGTGGTCTCCGCGCTCACCGAGCTCTCCCGCCGCGACCGGCTGGCCGACGGCTACGGGCTCAGGCTCGGCGACCGGCCCGCCTGCGACCTGCTGGAGGAGCCGGGCACCGTGGACACGGCCGTCTCGCGGCTCGCCGCCGAGCTGTTCTTCGCGCCGCCGCAGCCGCCCGCAGGGGCACCTGCCGGAGTGCCCGCCGATGCGCCCGGCTCCGGCCGGAAGGAGCTGGACTGGGCCGACTACCCCACCGAGGTCGTCGACGCGGGCTGGCGGTCCAGGGCCGCCGTCCTGCAGGCCGCCCTGGACGGCCCGGCCCCGCAGGCCCGCCCCGGTGCCCCCACCCTCTCCCGGCTGCTCACCCGCCTCGCCGACGGCGACGGCGAGCCGCTGGCCGCCGCGCTGGCCGCCCAGCTCGCCCTGAGCGCGGCGCCGACCTCCCTGCTGGAGCCCGCCCGCAGCGGGCGGGACCTGCTGGTCGAGCACGTCACCGCGATGGTCTGCTGCGCCGCCGTCGACACGGCCGGCGGCACCCCCGGGCTGGACTGGCTGGACGGCCCCGTCCTGCTGATCGGCGGGGTGCGCCGCACCGACCTGGCCGAGCCGGTCGCCCAGGCCGTCGAGCAGGGCCAGGACGGCCCGCTGCGGGCCTGGCTGGACGCCGCCGGAGTCCGGCTGGAGAAGCCCGTGCGGCTCTGAGCGGCCACCGGAGCGGGGGCGGCGCACGGCGCCGGGCCACGCGCCCCCAGGGTTTTCACGGTTCCCGCAGGACAGGGGCGTTGCGGCCGTCGGCCGGGAAGATTCATCACCACTAGTTGCTACCGTGGGGCTACGCAGCGCCAGCACTCTGTGGTGTGCTGGACCGCACGCACATCCGGGTGGCACATGCCAGTCGGTGGAGGTGCACCTGTGGGAGGGGCGCGTGGGGACCGAACTCAACCGTCGCTGGGAGTCCGGAACGCACGCGCACGGCGTCTCCGACCCCTTCGGCCAGGGGCCGCTGCCCTGGCTGCGCAGCCCCGAGCAGTACGTCGCCGCCGCCGGCGGAGCCGTCCCCTGGTACGTCTCGCTGGACGCCCCGGGGCAGCAGCCGTTCACCGGCGCCCGCACGCGGCCGCCGGTCGGCACGCCCGCCAACGCCGAGGACGTGAACCAGCAGATCAAGGGCTTCGCCTCGGCCGGCGTGGTGCGCCCCGGCGGCTCGGTGGACTTCCGGGTGACCGTCCACCCGCCCCGCGAGTTCACCGTCGACGTCTACCGGATCGGCCACTACGCGGGCGACGGCGCCCACCACATGACGTCCAGCCCGCTGATCGCGGGCCTCGCCCAGCCCGCACCGCTGGTGGCCGGCCGCACCGTCTCCTGCCACCACTGGTGGCACTCCTGGCGGCTGCAGGTCCCCGGGCACTGGCGGCCCGGGGCGTACGTCGCGGTGCTGACCACCAGTGACAACCTGCACCGCAGCCACATCCCGTTCACCGTCAGGGACTTCGACGACCCGGTGCACACCGCGGACCTGCTGCTGGTGCTCCCCGACGTGACCTGGCAGGCGTACAACCTCTTCCCCGAGGACGGCCGGGACGGCGCCAGCCTCTACCACGCCTGGGACGAGGGGGGCCGGCTGCTCGGCGAGCGGGAGGCGGCCGTCACCGTCTCCTTCGACCGCCCGCACGCCGGCGCGGGCCTCCCGCTGCACGTCGGCCACGCCTACGACTTCATCCGCTGGGCGGAGCGCTACGGCTACGACCTCGCCTACGCCACCGCCACGGACCTGCACGCGGGCCTGGTCGCCCCGGAGCGGCACCGCGCGCTGATCTTCCCCGGCCACGACGAGTACTGGTCCGAGCCGATGCGCAGGGCCGTCGAGCAGGCCAGGGACGGCGGCACCTCGCTGGTCTTCCTGTCCGCCAACACCATGTACTGGCGGGTCGAGCTCTCCGCCGCCGCCTCCGGTGAGCCCAACCGGCTGCTGAACTGCCGCAAGCGGCAGAAGGCCCCGGCGGGCAGCCCCGCCGCCGGGGTCCCGGGCAGCCAGAGCGCGCTCTGGCGGGACGCGGCCGAGCCCGAGCAGCACCTGCTGGGCATCCAGTACGCGAGCCGGGTCGCCGCACCCGTCCCGCTGGTCGCCCGCAACACCACGCACTGGCTCTGGGACGGCACCGGCCTCCAGGAGGGCGACGAGCTGCCCGGCCTCGTGGCCGGCGAGGCGGACCGTTACTTCCCCAAGGTGGCGCTCCCCGAGCACACCGAGCGGGTGCTGCTCGCGCACTCCCCGTACCGGGACTCGGCCGGGCGCATCCGCCACCAGGAGACCTCGCTGTACCGGGCGCCGAGCGGCGCGTACGTGTTCGCCGCCGGTACGTTCGCCTGGTCACCGGCCCTGGACCGCCCCGGCCACACCGACGAGCGGGTGCAGCGGGCGACCGCCAACCTGCTGGACCGTCTGTGCAAGGACGGCTGAGCGGACGCCGCCGCGGGTGGGAGCACGAGGGGGCCCGTGAAAGACTCGGCCTCACCGACCTGCCCTTTCGTGCCCCGCGATACCGCGAACCACCCTGAGGACTGAGACGACCTTGAGCGGATTTGTCACCAAGCCCGAGCCTGTCCAGGTACCCGGCCTGATCCACCTGCACACCGGCAAGGTGCGGGATCTCTACCGCGCCGCGAACGGCGAGCTGGTGATGGTCGCCAGCGACCGGACGTCGGCCCACGACTGGGTGCTGCCCAACGAGATCCCCGACAAGGGCCGGATCCTCACCCAGCTCTCGCTGTGGTGGTTCGAGCGGATCGCCGACATCGTCCCCAACCACGTGATCTCCACCGAGCTGCCGGCCGGCGCCCCCGCCGACTGGGCCGGCCGCACGCTGATCTGCCGCAGCCTGGAGATGGCGCCGGTCGAGTGCGTGGCCCGCGGCTACCTGACCGGCTCCGGCCTGACCGAGTACGACAACGACCGCACGGTCTGCGGCATCGCCCTGCCCGACGGCCTGGAGGACGGCTCCGAGCTGCCCGCCCCGATCTACACCCCGGCGCTCAAGGCCGAGGTCGGCGACCACGACGAGAACGTCCCCTACGAGGAGACCGCCCGCCGGATCGGTGCCGAGCTGGCGGCGCAGCTGCGCCGCACCACGCTGGACGTCTACTCCCGGGCCCGGGACATCGCCCGGGAGCGCGGGCTCATCCTGGCCGACACCAAGTTCGAGTTCGGCCTGGCCGACGGCGAGCTGGTGATCGGCGACGAGGTGCTCACCCCGGACTCCTCGCGCTACTGGCCCGCCGACCAGTGGCAGCCCGGCCGCACCCAGCCGTCCTTCGACAAGCAGATCATCCGGGACTGGCTGACCTCCCCGGCCTCCGGCTGGGACCGCCACAGCGAGCTGCCCCCGCCGGCCCTGCCGGACGAGATCGTCGAGCTGACCCGGGCGAAGTACATCGAGGCGTACGAGCGCCTGACCGGCACCGACTGGGTGTAGCGGCCCGGCCGCCCGCGAGCAGGCAGGCGCTCAGATCCAGCCGTGCTCGCGGGCGATCCGCACCGCCGCGTGCCGGTTCTCCGCGCCGAGCTTCGCCGCGGCCGAGGAGAGGTAGTTGCGGACGGTGCCCTGGGAGAGCGTCGCGCGCTCCGCGATGCCGGCCACCGAGGTGCCGTCCGCGGCCAGCTCCAGGACGTCCGTCTCGCGCGGCGTCAGCGGGCTCTCCCCGGCCGCGATGGCGTCCGCCGCGAGCTCCGGGTCGACGTAGCGCCCGCCGGCCCGCACGGTGCGGATGATGCCGGCCAGGTCGGCGGCCGAGACGGTCTTCGGCAGGAAGCCCCGGACACCGACCTCCAGCGCCCGCTTGAGGTAGCCGGGGCGGCCGTGGCCGGTGACGATCATGGTGCGGCAGTCCGGCAGCAGCCGGCGCAGCTCGGTGGCGACCTCGATGCCGTCCAGGCCCGGCATCTGCAGGTCCAGCACGGCGACGTCGGGCCGGTGCGCCCGGGCCATCGCGAGCGCCTCCGGGCCGGAGGCGGCCTCGGCCACCACCGTCAGGTCGTCCTCCAGCCCGAGCAGCGCGGCCAGCGCGCCCCGGATCAGGTGCTCGTCGTCGGCGAGCAGGACGCGGACGGGCGGCGGCGCGGGCGCGGCGGCCAGCTCGGTCGTCGGCTCGGTCGTCGGCTCAATCGTGGGGTCGGTCATCGGGGCGTGTGCTCCAGAACGGTCGGGCCGGCGGCCAGCGGGACGGACGCCCGCAGCAGGAAGCTGCCGGCGGCGGCGGCCGGCAGGTCGAGTTCGCCGCCGTGGGCGGCGAGGCGCTCGCGCAGCCCGTGCAGGCCGGTGCCGTTGCTCCGGTGCGCCGGTGCGGTCGCGGGGGAGGGGACGCCGTCGTTCTCCAGCTCCAGTACCGCCCGGCCATCGTCGACCCGCAGCCGGACGCGGCAGCAGCCGGCCTCGCTGTGCCGCAGCACGTTGGTGGTGGCCTCCCGCAGGACCCAGCCGAGCACCGACTGGACGGGCCCGGAGAGATCGCCCGCCTCCTCCCCGAGGTCGATCTCGCACTCGACGCCGGCCGCCCGCAGCACCGCGCGGGCGCCGATCACCTCGGCGTTCAGATCGGCCGTGCGATAGCCACGGACGAGGTCGCGGACCTCGCGGTGGGACTCCTGGGCGATCCGCTGCACCTCGGTCATCTGGTCGGCGGCCTCCGGCCGGCCGCGCCGGGCGAGCTGGACGGCCAGCTCGCTCTTCAGCGCGATGGTGGTGAGGTTGCGCCCCATCACGTCGTGCAGGTCCCGGGAGAAGCGCAGCCGTTCCTCGGCCACCGCCAGCCGGGACTGCGCCTCGCGGGCGGCGTCCAGCTCCCAGACCACCCCGAGCAGCCAGGCGAAGCTGCGGCAGCTGGCCCCGAGCGCCGGCAGGATCAGGCTGAGCCCGGTCAGGATGCCGAGCGTGGTGGCGAGGTCGCCGCCGGCCAGCAGCAGCGGGGGAGCGAGCAGGGCGAGCCCCAGCAGGCCCTGGACGACGACGCTCCGCAGCGGGCGGGCGACGCTGACCGGCCCGAACCAGAGGACCAGCAGGCAGCCGGCCACGATGGCGGCCAGCGAGGTGGCGTCCGCGTCGGAAGTACTGCCCGTCCGCAGGCAGAGCAGGGCGGCGGCCCAGACCGCGCCCAGGGCGGCGGTGGCGAGCACGGTGAGGCGGCGGTCGATGTCGCCCGGGCGGCCGAGGTAGTGGTCGACGGCGGCACTGAACGCCCTGACCGACAGCCAGGTGACGGCGCAGCAGAGGGCCAGCAGCAGGGCCGGCACCTCCCCGGACAGGCCGATGCCGACCGCCCCGGCGAGGGACAGCAGGACGACCAGCGGCTGGAGCAGCGCCATGAAGTAGAGCGACCAGCGGAGGTACACCTCGCTGCGCTGCGGTTTGCCGGCGTTCCTCCAGCGCCGGACCGGTGCTCTGACGTCCATGTTCGGTGTTCCCCCTGCTGCCATGAGCCTGCCGCCTGTCTATCAGTGGGGGAGCGTGCCGGGCCAGCCGTTCAGCGGCGGGGCTCCCAGCGGAAGCCGCGCAGGGTGGCCCGGACGGCCAGCACCGTCCAGACCGTGCCGACGGCCAGCAGCGGCGCGGCCTCGCCCCAGGTGCCCGCGAACCCCGTCGCCGGGCCCGATCCGTCGGTGCCGAACCAGCCGAGCCGGATCAGGCTGAAGGCCGGTGTGGTGGGCAGTAGCCGGCAGAAGTCGGCGAAGCCGTCCGGCATCGCCTCCAGCGGTACCAGCAGGCCGGATCCGAACTGGGTCAGCAGCATCACCGGCAGGGTGGTGATGCCGGCCGTCTCGACGGTCCGGGTGAAGGCGCTGGACAGTGCGGCGAGCGCGGTCAGCAGGGCGAGCGCCAGGGCCAGACCGGCGAGCATCAGCAGGGGGTTCACCGGTACCGGCAGGTGCAGCAGGACGGCTCCCGCACCGCCGACCAGCGCGCACATCAGCAGGGCCAGCGCGGCCGCGGGGGCCGCGGTGCCGGCCAGCAGCTCCAGGTCGGTCGCCTCGCCCGTCCGCAGCCGCTTGAGCACCAGGTCGTTGCGCCGGGCGACGTACGCGCCGGTCAGGTTGTAGTAGACGACGAACATCAGTACGAAGCCGATCATGCCGGTGATCAGCGCGGCGTCCAGGTCCAGGCCGGGGTGGTCCTGGGCCTGCTGGTCCAGGAGGCCGCGCAGGGCGCCGACCATCAGCACCGGCAGGCCCAGGGCGACGAAGACGGCGCTGCGGTTGCGCAGCAGCAGGGTGGCCTCGGCCCGGCCGAGGGCGAGGATCCGCCCGGCCGGGGTGGTGGTGCCGGCGGCGCGCCGGGCGGTGGTGGCGGCGGTCATCGGGCACTTCCGATCAGCTTGCGCAGGGGGTGACGGCGGGCGGGCCCGGCGGGGGCCCCGGGGGTGTCGTCCGGGTGGTCGCCGGCCCCGGCGGCGATGGCCAGGAAGGCCTCTTCGAGCGAGGCGCTGCGGGCGTCGAGCCCGGCGAGGGCGAGTTGGTGGTGGGCGGCCCAGCCGAGCAGCTCGGTCAGGGCGGCCTGGAGCTCGGTGGTCTGCACGGTGATCCGGCGCCCCTCGGCGCGGACTTCGGCGCCGGGCAGCGGCGGCAGCGTGAGGGTGGCGAACCCGCCCTCCCGCTCGGGCAGCTCGAAGGAGATCCGGGAGGGGCGGCCGGCGATCACCTCGGCGACCGTGCCGGTGGTGACGATCCGGCCGCGGTGCATGATCGCCAGCCGGTCGGCCAGTTCCTCGGCCTCCTCCAGGTAGTGCGTGGTCAGCAGCACCGTGGTGCCCTGCGCGCGCAGCTCGCGGACGAGCCGCCAGGTGGCGGCCCTGGCCTCCGGGTCGAGGCCGGTGCTCGGCTCGTCCAGGAAGAGCACCTCGGGGCGGCCGAGCAGGGCCATCGCGAGGTCGAGGCGTCGCCGCTCGCCGCCGGAGAGCTGCTTGACCCGGACACCGCGGCGGCCGGTCAGCCCGACCAGCTCCAGCGCCTCGGCGGGTGTCCGGCCGCCGCCGTCCGGGCCGGCGCCGCTGGTCAGCCCGGCCCAGCTGCGGCCGGTCTCGGCGACGGTCAGCTCGCCGGGGAAGCCGCCCTCCTGCAGCATGATGCCGATCCGCGGCCGGACGGCGCCGCGCTCGCGGTACGGGTCGTGGCCGAGCACCCGGACCCGCCCGGCGGTGGGTGCGGCCAGGCCCTCGATGAGTTCCATGGTGGAGGTCTTGCCCGCGCCGTTCGTACCGAGCAGGGCGAACAGCTCGCCCCTGCGGACGCCGAGGCCGACGCCGCGGACGGCGTCGAAGCCGTTGGCGCCGGCCCCGCCGTAGCGGCGGTGCAGGCCGGTGACCTCGATCACGTGGTCGGCGCTCGCGGTGTCCGCGGGCGGCGGGAGCAGGCTGGGTTCCATGCCTCAAGCCTCCCGGCGGCCCGGCCGTGCGGGCAGTGCGGGCTGTCACCGGCCGGGGGTGAGGACGCACGGGTCGGCGATGACAAATGTCATGGGCGGCCCGGTGGTCCCCGGCGGCAAGCGGGAACGACGAAGGGCCCCCTCGTCGAGGGGGCCCTTCGTTTTCTGTGGAGCGGACGACGAGATTCGAACTCGCGACCCTCACCTTGGCAAGGTGATGCTCTACCAACTGAGCCACGTCCGCATGCTGAGCTATTGAGTTGTTCCGCACTGCTACTGCGTACTGCTGGTACTGCGTACTACGAGCGGACGACGAGATTCGAACTCGCGACCCTCACCTTGGCAAGGTGATGCTCTACCAACTGAGCCACGTCCGCACAGTGCTTTGTGAGGCACTGGTCGCCTCGACCGGGATCCGGTTGCGGCGACGAGGAATACTTTACCCCATCGGCCGGGGTGGTCGCCCCACCCTTTGCGTGCGGGCAGGACGACCGGCCGGGCGCTGTGGGCCGGGCCTGGGTCAGTTCGCCTCGGCGAACTGCTCGTAGACGGCCTTGGGGATCCGGCCGCGGGCCGGCAGCTCCATGCCGCGGGACTGCGCCCAGGCGCGCACGGCGGCGGGGTCCGGGGTGAGGGCGGTACGCCGGAAGGACTTTCCGGTGCGGCTCTGGCGGCGGCCGGCCGCGACGAACGGAGCGAGGGCCTCCCGCAGCTTTTCCGCGTTGTCCAGGGACAGGTCGATCTCGTACGACTTCCCGTCGACGCCGAAGTGGACGGTTTCCGCTGCCGCGCCGCCGTCCAGGTCGTCGGAGAGCGTGACAACTACACGCTGAGCCATGGGTGTCAATCCTCTCGGGCAATTCGGCCGCAGGGCGCGGGGTGCGCTCCTGAGGCCCGATGTGCACCAGTCGCGCAAGCGCATACGGGCAGGCGGGATGCCATGCCGGATACGCAGCACTTGCCGCGGCAGGTGGCCCTATTCTGCACCCGAAGCGGGTGGAAATCGAAGAGTCCCGCTTTCTTTTCCGGATATTCACGTGATTCGCCGGCCGACGTATACGGGTCGTCAGGGATGGCCGATCTGTCCGGAGTGCCGGTATTCGGGTGTTCTTGGGAAGGGGTCCGAATGCGGCGAAAAGGGGCGACGCCGGGAGTGCTCCGGGCTTGCGGACCCGGTCTCGTAAGGGTCGATTGTCTACGCGCGTCGCCCCGGCCGGGCCGCAATCGGACCCCAAACCCCCGGTAGTCTGGAGTTCCCCCGCCTTCACGAAGACACCACCGGGAGTGCCAGTGGCACGCGTCGTAGTCGACGTCATGCTCAAGCCGGAGATCCTCGACCCCCAGGGACAGGCGGTGCAGCGTGCACTGCCCCGCCTCGGTTTCGCCGGGATCGCCGACGTCCGCCAGGGCAAGCGTTTCGAGCTGGAGCTGGAGGGCCCGGTCGATGACGCCGCGCTCGCCCGCATCCGCGAAGCCGCCGAAACCTTTCTCGCCAACACCGTGATCGAGGACTTCACCGTTCGAGTGGAGGAGTCCTCGTGACCACCCGCGTCGGCGTCGTCACTTTCCCGGGCTCGCTCGACGACCGTGACGCGCAGCGCGCGGTCCGCCTGGCCGGCGCCGAGCCGGTCGCGCTCTGGCACCGTGACAAGGATCTCCACCAGGTCGACGCCGTCGTCCTGCCCGGCGGATTCAGTTACGGCGACTATCTGCGCTGCGGTGCGATCTCGCGCTTCTCGCCGGTGATGGACACCATCATCGAGCAGGCGAAGCTGGGAATGCCCGTCCTCGGAATCTGCAACGGCTTCCAGGTGCTGTGCGAATCGCACCTGCTGCCCGGTGCGCTCACCCGCAACGACTCGCTGCACTTCATCTGCCGCGACCAGAAGCTGCGGATCGAGAACGCGAACACTGCGTGGACGGGTGATTACTCGGCCGGCCAGGAAATCGTCGTACCGCTGAAGAACGGCGAGGGCCGCTTCGTCGCCGACGCCCACGTGCTGGACGAACTGGAGGCCGAGGGCCGGGTGGTCGCCCGCTACCTCGACCTGAACCCCAACGGTTCGTACCGCGACATCGCCGGCATCACCAACGCCGCCGGCAACGTCGTCGGCCTGATGCCGCACCCCGAGCACGCCGTGGAGCCGCTCACCGGCCCGACCATCGAGGGCCTGGGCTTCTTCACCTCCGTACTGAAGCAGCTGGTGAACGCCTGATGAGCCTCGACACCGTCAAGAACGCCGAGCAGACCCCGGACGCGGGCCAGCCCTGGCGCGAACTGGGCCTCAAGGAGGACGAGTACGCGCGCATCCGCGAGATCCTCGGCCGCCGCCCGACCGGCGCCGAGCTCGCGATGTACTCGGTCATGTGGTCGGAGCACTGCTCGTACAAGAGCTCCAAGGTGCACCTCAAGCAGTTCGGCGAGAAGGCGCCCGCCTCGGACGCCATGCTCGTCGGCATCGGCGAGAACGCCGGTGTGGTCGACGTCGGCCAGGGCTACGCGGTCACCTTCAAGATCGAGTCGCACAACCACCCGTCGTACATCGAGCCCTACCAGGGCGCGGCCACCGGCATCGGCGGCATCGTCCGCGACATCCTCGCGATGGGCGCCCGCCCGGTCGCGGTGATGGACCCGCTGCGCTTCGGTGCGGCCGACCACCCCGACACCCGGCGCGTGCTGCCCGGCATCGTCGCGGGCATCGGCGGCTACGGCAACTGCCTGGGCCTGCCGAACATCGGCGGCGAGGTCGTCTTCGACCCCTGTTACCAGGGCAACCCGCTGGTCAACGCGCTCTGCGTCGGCGTCATGAAGCACGAGGACATCCACCTCGCGCAGGCCTCCGGCGCCGGCAACAAGGTCATCCTGTACGGGGCCCGCACCGGCGGCGACGGCATCGGCGGCGTCTCCGTGCTCGCCTCGGAGACCTTCGACGCCACCGGCCCGGCCAAGCGCCCGGCCGTCCAGGTCGGCGACCCGTTCCAGGAGAAGCTCCTCATCGAGTGCACCCTGGAGATCTTCGCCGAGAAGCTCGTCCTGGGCATCCAGGACCTCGGCGGCGCCGGTCTCTCCTGCGCCACCAGCGAGCTGGCCTCGGCCGGCTCCGGCGGCATGCGGGTCGACCTCGACACCGTGCCGCTGCGCGACTCCTCGCTCTCCCCCGAGGAGATCCTGATGAGCGAGTCGCAGGAGCGCATGTGCGCGATCGTGGAGCCCGGCAAGGTCGAGCGGTTCCTGGAGATCTGCGAGAAGTGGGACGTCATCGCCACCGTCATCGGTGAGGTGACCGAGGGCGAGCGGCTGGAGATCTTCTGGCACGGCGAGCAGGTCGTCGACGTGCCGCCGCGCTCCGTCGCCCACGACGGCCCGACGTACAACCGCCCGTACGCCCGTCCGAGCTGGCAGGACGCGCTCCAGGCCGACGCCCCGACCGCCGAGCGCCTGCTGCGCCCGGCCACCGGCGAGGAGCTCAAGGCGGCCCTGCTGGCCGTCACCGGCTCCCCGAACCAGGCCTCCAAGGCGTGGATCACCGACCAGTACGACCGGTACGTCATCGGCAACACCGTGCTGGCCACCCCCGAGGACTCCGGCATGATCCGGATCGACGAGGAGACCAACCTCGGCGTCTCGGTCGCCACCGACGGCAACGGCCGCTACACCAAGCTGGACCCGTACACCGGCGCCCAGCTGGCCCTCGCCGAGTCCTACCGCAACGTCGCGGCCGGCGGCGCCAAGCCGCTCGCCGTCTCGGACTGCCTCAACTTCGGCTCCCCCGAGGACCCGGACGTCATGTGGCAGTTCGCCGAGGCGACCCGCGGTCTGGCCGACGCCTGCCAGATCCTCGGCACCCCGGTCACCGGCGGCAACGTCTCGCTCTACAACCAGACCGGCGAGACCGCCATCCACCCGACCCCCGTGGTCGCGGTGCTCGGCGTCATCGACGACGTCACCCGCCGCACCCCGATCGGCTTCGCGGAGGAGGGCCAGCACCTCTACCTGCTCGGCGACACCGCCGACGAGCTGGGCGGCTCGGCCTGGGCGCAGGTCGCCCACGACCACCTCGGCGGCCTGCCGCCCAAGGTGGACCTGGAGCGCGAGCGGCTGCTCGCCGAGATCCTGATCGCCGCCTCGCGCGACGGCATGATCGACGCGGCGCACGACCTCTCCGACGGCGGCCTGGCGCAGAGCCTGGTGGAGAGCTGCCTCAAGGGCGGCAACGGCGCCCGGGTGATCGTCCCGGCCGGCCTGGACCCGTTCGTGTTCCTGTTCTCCGAGTCCGCCGGGCGCGCCGTGGTGGCCGTCCCGCGCAGCGAGGAGCTCCGGTTCAACGACATGTGCGGTGCGCGTGGCCTGCCGGCCACCCGGATCGGCGTGGTGGACGGCGACGTCCTGGAGGTCCAGGGCCAGTTCGCCGTCTCGCTGGCGGAGCTGAAGGACGCCCACACCGGCGTCATCGAGGCCCTGCTCGCCTGATCACGACTGCCCGAGGGGCGGCCCGCGCACCCGCGCGG